>JBDHQB010000014.1:0-71071 GCA_039806825.1 Parachlamydiaceae bacterium
TACACCAAGTTCTAATTTGATCCCAGTTTTTAAGATCTACTGCTGACGACTGAACGCTTACCATTTTATTACTGTAAATGAGAGGAGCTCAAGTCACGGATGACCTAGCCCTCTCGCGGTTTGGTTGCTCGGAACTGGACTCGAACCAGCACGGTATTGCTACCGAGGGATTTTAAGTCCCTTGTGTCTACCATTCCACCACCCGAGCGGTGAAAAAGGATCAATCTATAGGGAATTGGCTTAAGAGTCAAGAGATAAAAGAAATGTTTAGGTGTGTGTTAGATTCTATATAGATAGAGACCAGAGAAGCCGCGAGGGATGCTGTGCGATTGTCTATGTCATAGGTCGGGGAAAGCTCTGCTATGTCAAAAGACAGTGCATGGGACGCAAGAGTGCGAAAAAGAGGAAGAACGGAGACAGGTACAAGGCCTAAAGATTGCGGAGCACTTACTCCAGGTGCAAAAGGTGCACCAAAAACGTCCAAACATACCGATAAATAAATCGGAGCTTCGCTCTTGAACGACTCTTTCTGTATATTTGTCGGAGATTCGCTCTTGTGCAAATCTCTGTGTACATTTGAAGCTTCGCTTTTGTGCGAATCTTTGTGTATATTTGCCGGAGCTTCGTTCTTGTGCGAGCCTTTGTCTAAATCAATTGGAGCTTCATTTTTGTGGCGGGGCGTGTCTAAATAGGTCAGAAGTTCGCCTTCCAGTGAGTTGGGTTTAAGGTTTAGGGTTTGATGTAAGAGCGGGTTCGTTGCTATTTGCTCGGCTGTAATGGTGGTAACGTTTAAGTCCTTGGCAAATGCGTGAAGGGCCCGGGTGTTGGATTGGGGCTGTAAACCTACGACTGTATAGTTGAAGGGAAGCTTGCGCTGCTGTGTTGAAAGGTAGATTTGGGTGAACGATGTGCCCGAAGTACCCAAATTGTCCTCCAATGGCCTTAAATCATAATGGGCATCAAAATTTATTATTGGAATATTCAGCTTCGGATTAAAGGTCGCTATCCCTTGATAGTTTCCCCAGGCCACTTCATGGCCTCCACCTATTACTATTGGACGCACTCCTTGAGCCAATAACATCGCCACAATAATTCCTAAACTTGCTTGCGCATGCTCCAGATCTCTCTCGCAAACCAGATCTCCTAAATCATAAAATGTGACCTTGGAAGGATCAGGCGCAGGCATTGGCCCCAGTAGCTTTCGTAATGCTTCTGGCCCCTGCTTTGCTCCTAAACGTCCCTTGTTTCTCTCAATTCCTAAATCAGAGGCAAATCCTATCAAACCAAATGTCGCTGGATTTTTTATTGAGGGTATCCCTTTGCGTAAATCAATGAGCTCTACAATTTCATGGTACCTCTCCGCCCCAGGACCGTCAGTGCGCCCTTTCCACTTTGACCTCTGAGGTGCTCTATAAAGATTAGACCAGTCCATGTTTTAACCTCCGCGCTGTATAAATTGCCACAGGCTGCATCATTCCTTGATAGTATAAGATCTCCCTCCAATCTTTTGTTGGAAAAGCAATCATGTCTGCTTGGTACCCAGGAGCAATCCTACCTTTATCAGCTAATTGCAATGCCCTTGATGCTCGAGTCGTTATTGCAGAAAGAGTCTCAGCCATTGTCAGTTTTTGCATAGCCCCCAAAATTGCCGCTTGCGCAAGCAAATTGCCCATGGGTGCTGAACCTGGATTTGTATCTGAAGCAATCACCAATGGCAATCCTGAATCAAGAATTTTACGTGCATTTGCGAATTTCATTCCCAACCCAATGGAGGCTCCAGGCAAAACAATTGGAATAACTTCTCCCTCTTTCAAAAAGGCAAAATCTTTTTCAGTCGATTGCTCAAGGTGATCGGCACTGACAGCATGCACTTGTCCTGCTAGTTTAGATCCTCCTCTTTTAAATTGATCAGCATGTATGACCAAAGAAAACCCAAGCTTCTTTGCTTCCAGAAGAAACTTTTTGGCATCGGAAGGGGAGTAACCTCCTTCATCCACAAAGATATCAACACGTTTACTTAGATTTTTTCTTAGAACTTCAGGCAATAGTTTTCCAACAGCATTCGAAAGACTGTCGATGGGAGAGGTATATTCTGGAGGCAATATATGAATTAGGCATGTCGGGATCAAATCAATTGGACCTTTTGCATTGACCTCAGCTATAGCTTCAAGTTGTTTTATTTCGTCATCTACATTGAGTCCATATCCAGATTTTACTTCGCATGTTGTCACCCCTAAGCTGTGAGCTTTCTCGACTCGTTCTTTAAGGAGTGTAACAAGAAGTGATTTTGAGGCATCGCGTGTCTCTTTAACAGTTGTGAGAATTCCTCCGCCTTCAGCAGCTATTTGTTGGTAAGTTTTTCCTGCTAAACGTTGGGCGTAGTCTCCAGATCTTGATCCTGTGTAGCATAAGTGTGTGTGGGTGTCAATAAGTCCAGGCATCAGAACAAGGGGTTGCTCGATTTTGACAGTTTTAAAATTAGGCATTTTAAGCTCATCATATAATCCTACGCCATCGACATGACCATTTTCAATTCTGACCCATGAATCTTTTTTAACTTCAATTGCTGTATCGGGTATGGGTCCATCAGTTGGGAGTAGATTCATGGTAAGAATTTGAGAAAAAGGTCCTAATAAAATATTAGAGCTCAAGGTGTTTCTCCTTTGCGATTTTTTTTGCCTCTTCGTAGCCTGCATCTGCATGGCGTATAACACCAGTCGCAGGATCATTAAATAGAACTCTTTTTAGTCTTTGTTCAGCTTGGTCTGTTCCATCTGCAACTATGACCATTCCAGCGTGTTGGGAGTATCCCATGCCTACACCGCCTCCGTGATGGAATGAAACCCATGTGGCTCCTCCAGCGGTGTTTGCAAGTAAATTCAATAACGGCCAGTCAGAGATAGCATCAGAGCCGTCTTTCATAGCCTCAGTTTCTCGATTGGGCGATGCGACAGATCCAGCGTCAAGGTGATCACGTCCAATAACAATTGGGGCTTTAACCTTTTTCGTTCTAACGAGGTCGTTAAAGATAAGCCCTGCTTTTTCCCTTTCACCCAATCCTAGCCAACATATTCTGGCAGGCAATCCCTGAAAATGGACTTTTTCTTTTGCAGCTTTCAGCCAGCTGATCATAGATTTGTTTTCTGGAAATGCTTCGATAAGGGCTTGGTCTGTTGTATAAATATCTTGAGGATCACCGGACAGGGCAACCCAGCGGAAAGGTCCTTTGCCTTCGCAGAAAAGAGGCCTAATAAATTCTGGAACAAATCCTGGTATTTCGAATGCACGGAGCTCTCCACCTTGTTTAGCAAATTCACGTAGATTATTTCCGTAATCAAAGACAATGCTACCTTTGGATTTGAGCTCAAGAAGTGCTTTAACGTGCCGTGCCATGCTTTGCAGAGATTCTATGGTATAGCGTTTTGGATTCTTTTTACGTAATTCTGCGGCAACCTCAACAGAATAACCTGAAGGGATGTATCCGTTGAGAGGATCATGGGCGGATGTTTGATCGGTGGTGAGTTCAGGTGTAATTCCATCCTTTATCAATCTTTGGAGGATAGTTCCTATGTCTCCAACAAGTCCTACGGATAGGGGTTCACCTTTTTGTTTTGCCTCCATGACCCATTTTATGGCTTTTTCGTAGTTATGGGTCATTTTATCGATGTAGCCAGTTTTAAGCCTTTTATCAATTCTAAAGGGATCGATGTCGACGCCTAAGAAAACTCCTCCGTTAAGTGTGACAGCAAGAGGTTGAGCGCCTCCCATTCCTCCAAGTCCTCCACTGACGGTAAGTTTTCCTTTGAGACTTCCTCCAAAATGTTTTCGAGCGGCCGCAGCGAAAGTTTCGTAGGTTCCTTGTAGGATTCCTTGAGTTCCGATGTATACCCAGCTTCCTGCGGTCATTTGGCCAAACATGATAAGCCCTCTTTCTTGCAATGCGCGAAAAGTTTCCCAATTGGCCCAATTGGGAACGAGGTTGCTATTAGCAATGAGAACGCGCGGAGAATCGGGTGTAGTCTTGACAATTCCAACGGGTTTTCCCGATTGGATTAGCAGGCTTTCGTCTTCATTTAAGTTTAAGAGGGCCTTAATAATTTTTTTCAGACTTTCTGGGTTGCGGGCGGCTTGTCCGGTGCCTCCATAGACAATAAGTTGTTCAGGGTTTTCGGCGACTTCCTGATCGAGATTATTAAGGAGCATTCTAAGAGGAGCTTCGGTTAGCCAAGATTTTGCGTTGAGTTGTTCTCCTTTCGGAGCTTTGTAATGTGGGTGAGCGGCAAATTCTTGGATAAAGTCTTCGAAATTCACTTTTTCTAGTTGTGCCGTTTTTGTCATTTTAGCCTCCCACAAATTTTTGTATGACTTCAACTGCTTTTTCAATATCTTCTGAAACCAGCCTATCATCTTTAAGCGGGGGAACTTCAGATCGAATAGCTTCGTAGAGTTCTTTTGTTCCTTGTCCGAGTTTTTTAATTTTTCGAAGGTCGATGGCTTGGGCTGCAGCAAGCGCTTCAAGGGATAAAATCGTGGTTGTATTTTGGACGATTTTTTTGAGTTTTCTTGCTGAAGTCATTCCCATGGATACGTGATCTTCAATGCCCACATTTCCTGGTATAGAATCCGTTGACGCAGGATTTGCTAGGATTTTATTTTCATTCACGAGGGATGCGCTTAAATATTGGATCGCCATATACCCGGAATTGATTCCTTCTTTGTGCGTAAGAAATGCCGGTAGCGTACTAATGTGGGGATTCATTAATGTTTCTAAACGTCTATCGGAAACATTGCCAAGTTCTGAAACCCCAATTGCACAAAAATCAAATGCAAGGGCTAAAGGTTGTCCGTGAAAGTTTCCGCCGCTTAGAACTTCTTTTTCTTTAGGAAACACCAATGGATTGTCAGTTGCAGCGTTGAGTTCAATGTTAACGATGTTCTCGGTGTAATCGAAGGCATCTAGACTAGGACCGTGGATCTGTGGAGCACATCGTAAAGAATAGGGATCTTGGACGTGGCTTTTTTGGATTTTATCTGAATGAAGATAAGATCCTTTCAGGAAATTTCTAATCATTTTGGCAGAGGTCATTTGACCTTTTTGACCTCTTGAGGAATGTATATTTTCATTCAAAGGATCGAGTGATGCGGCCATTCCTTCATAGGTCAGGGCGGTGATTAGATTGGCAAGATATCCCAGTGTTTTTGAGGCTGCTAGTGCCAGTGTTCCAATGGACAACATAATCTGGGTACCATTAATGAGTCCGAGACCTTCTTTGATTTCTAATTTTATCGGAGCTACCCCTGCAAGTTTTAATGCTTCGGAGGCAGGCATCATAATTCCTTTGTAATAGACTTTGCCTTCTCCAATCAGTGGAAGGGCAAGATGTGCTAACGGGGCTAAGTCACCACTTGCTCCAACAGAGCCATAAGAGGGAATGATGGGATAGATCTCAGCTTGAATATGTTTATGGAGAGCATCGCATAAGGTTTTGGTGACTCCAGTATTTCCTTTTAACAAAACATTAAGTCTAAGAGCCATTGCAAGCCGTGTTTCATAGATGGAAAGGGGATGTCCATATCCTGCGGCGTGGCTTTTTAATAGATTGCTTTGCAAGGTTTCGAGGTCACTAGAATTGATTTTATGTTTTGCAAAGTATCCAAAACCAGTATTGATTCCATAAACAGGCTTAGGCCCATGAGCAATCTTTTCGACCAGTTTTCTGCTTTCTTGAAATTGTGTTGAGAAGGGCTTTAAAGCAATTTTTGCCCCTAAGGAAATATCTACAGCTTTTCGAAGGTCTAGGCTTTCGCCATCCAATATTACAGTCATAAATGTCTTCAGTTTGCATTGTTTGTACTGAAGTCATTTATACCATTGCCAAGAGCTTTTTTGAAGGTTCAATTTTGCAAGCTGGTCCAATACTTGACAGGTGTTTTACCATCAGAAAGATATGTTGTTTCCAGCCATAGGTTTAAAAAATCAGATCCATATTTTTTAACGCCATTTTCAACTGTAGTATAGTACTTTGGATTTGGCTGTATATCACTAGCGGTATAGATTTTCCCTCCTCGAGGTTCCTTGGGAGCTGAAAAAGTATAGGCTATAGCAAATTCACCTTTAGGATTTTGGGGCCAGGGTTCTACAATGACAGGAATGAGATCGTAACCATTTTCACGGTAGATCAATTTTTCAAGGTCATTTTTATCTAATGAGTAAAGTACCCCATTCACGATATCACTAGGGTTGTCAGTGGCATGAACATTTAACATGGCCCGATCGATTGCTTCTGAATTTCCAGAATAATCAAACACTCTAACCAGATGGTAAGCTACGACTGGTGTTGCAGTATCGAGACCTTCCTGGGATATACTTCGTTGGGCTGATTCTGGGTTAATGAGGCTGCCATAGGCAAAGATAAGGATTTTGTCGTCAATAGTGGTTTGCATGACCTCATCAGCGATAGCAGGATATTTAAAGGAGGGAGGATTTTCGACAATTAATGCTGAACAGGGTAGATAGAAACAGATCATTAAAAGTAATGGGAGCCATTTTTTCATGAATACCCCTATTTCAGTTATAAACCTATTATAATCAAATATTTAGATTTAATTAAGTAAAATCGAGATATTTTAAAACTTATTTATAGTTTGTTAAGGAATTTTATAGGAAATGAGTAAATTTCTTGAGTAAAGAATGTTTTTATTTCTTTGAAAAATACAATAAGTATATTATTTTAAATAACTGTAAAATAATTACTTAATGATTTAAGGGAGTTGATATAGGGTTTTTAGATTCGAAGGTAGAGCACAAACTCTCTTTGATGTGATTTTTATGGGGCTGTTCTTTTGGACAACCTATTTTCAAAAAAAAAATTATTCCTATAAGCTAAAACCTCCAAATTTTTACATATGACTAAAAATTATGTTTTACTTTCCTCACCTTTGGATTTTTTACCCTGCACTATTGTACGGCCTGAGTTTTCTTCTAGGAATTGGGTTTGCCATGACTTATGCATGGTGGATGATTTTTCCTGCTCTTGCTTTATGGCTTCCTGCCTGGGGTTATATCAATAGCTACAAAGAGGAAATGGTCTATTCAAGGATAATTTTAAGTGTTGTGACTGCTATATCGGGCTTTTTCTTTTTTACTCTTAAGCATGACCTTCCAAAAATACCTTTTTCAGGAATACATGGCGAAGGAGTTTTTGAAATTGATAACCTTTCAGCAAAGAGCCATTTTTTTGGAAAATCGTGGCAATATCGGGGTAATTTAAGTTCTTTTAATGTAAATGGGGTGGCTCTGGGGCATAACATTCCGGTTTTTATCACCATTCCTTTTAAAAAGGGGGTGATACATCCCCCTGCGGATGGTCTTTACGTCATAAAGGGAAAATTAAAACAAAGCGATAGGGGGACTTATTCTTTATCAGTAAATCATAATGATCCTTGGAAAAGGGTGGAGGGGACTTGGAGTCTTGCTGAATTGCGCTACAAGTCTAAGAAATGGGTTAAGTCTTACATTGAATCGAACATCACTTCGATGCGTTCCTCAAAGTTTCTAATAGGCATGGCAACGGGTGAATTTGATGACCGATTAATGGCTTTTGAGTTTAGTCGTTTTGGACTTCAACATTTGATGGCGATATCTGGGTTTCATTTTGGGATCATTGCTTATTTTTTAAGTTTATTGGCCCGTTTAGTATTACCTCCGAAGTGGTGTCCATGGGTTTTAATAGTGGGGTTGTCATTATATTTTCTATTTTTAGGGGTAACGGCATCTGTGATGAGATCTTGGATCGGTGCGAT
The DNA here is from genome assembly GCA_039806825.1 of Parachlamydiaceae bacterium. GTDB lineage: Bacteria > Chlamydiota > Chlamydiia > Chlamydiales > Parachlamydiaceae > JBDHQB01. Next base: position 7,804 of record JBDHQB010000014.1, read on the forward strand.
GGTATTTTTTGTAGGTCAGTTGCTGGAAAAGGAGAGCAATGGCTTGAATGTGCTTGGAATTGGGCTATTGGTGATATTGGCTTTAGATCCATTGTCGGCGGGACAGATGGGGTTTCAGTTTAGTTTTGCGACCACAGCGGCAATCTTGCTGTTTTACAATCCTTCCTTGGCTATTCTAAATAGGTATTTTCCGAAAAGAAAGCTCGGAAATGTCCTACAGATGGACATTTACACACAACATGCTTATGTAATTCTGCACTTTTTTAAGACAGCTTTTGCTTTAACGATGGCTGTATCGATTGTAGCTATACCCATGACAATATTTTATTTTTACAAGTTTCCTCTAATGAGTATAGTTTTCAATTTATTTTATCCATTTTTAGCGAGCATTTCGATGTTGTTGTTTATGTTGGGGGTTCTATTGGCTTGGGTTCCCCCGATAAGCTATTTAGTTCATGCTTTTAACGCGGTCTATACTGATTTCATACTTGATTTTACTTATGGATTACCTACCCATTACGACATCTATATTAATTATTATGATTTGAGTGCATGGGTATTGGTTTTGTATATCACTACGGTCTTTTTTGGCGGACTAGCGTGGAAACACTATAAAAAGGAAGAGCTGAGTTGGTATGGGCCCTTGCCATAATCTAGGAAATAGTGTACTATTGCATTGTAATTCAGCGTTTTACGCGAGGATTTTATGAAATTTGTTAAATTTTGCACAGTCTTATCATTAACCGCCTTATGTATGGCGTTTATCCCTTCACAATCTGAAGCACGTGGACATTGCCGTCCAAGATTTGGAGGAAATGTTGCTGTAGGAGTAGTTGGAGGTCCATATTGTGGTCCTTGTTACTATCCCAGCACAGTTGTTGTTCGTAGACCGGCTCCAGCAGTAGTTGAGCGTCGTGTATATGTACAACCCGAAGCTTGCGCAACAAGAGAAGTTGTTGTCGTTGAACAACCTTGCTATGAAGAAGTTGTTTATGTACAACGTCCTATCGTTAGACCTTCCTTTAGTTTTGGACTAAGTTTCTTTAGATAGAAATTAGAAGACAGAATACGGAAGTCAGAAGTCAGAATATTGTTTTCTTCTCTTCTGTCTTCTGGCTTCATCCTTCATAATTCATCCTTCTTATTTTACTGCTATGCAGGAGATTTCCACGGGAGCGCCCATGGGAAGATCAGCGACTTGGATTGTTTGCCTGGCGGGGGGATTAGAGCCGGTGAAATGACGAGAATACTCTGTATTCATCCCTTTAAAGTCGTTTTTTAGGTCTTTTAAGAATACGTCTGTTCGAACTACATCTTCCAATGTAAGGCTATCTACCTTAAGGATATTTTTTATATTTTCTATGACCTGCCTTGTTAGGTCTTCAATATTACCTGGTACAAATTGACCGGTTTTGGGGTCTAGGGGTAATTGCCCAGAGACAAAAACCATTGTTTTTGGTGATTCAGCTTTAATTGCCTGGGAATAAGGACCTATCGCTTTAGGAGCCTTTTCAGTTTCTATTTTTTTTATCATTAAGGTCCTTCCTTGTGAAATTAAATAATTTATGTTACTTCTTAAGTAAAGGCCTAATCTTAAAACAATTCAATATCAACTGCAAAAGAAAAAGTGAGGGTTCTATGGCAGGTACAAAAACTGAAAGATCCGCTACGCAATCGGTCGTCGATACACTTATTACATGTTTAGCGGACACTTATGTTCTCTATGTAAAAACTCAAAATTTCCATTGGAACGTTGTTGATCCCCGTTTTGCAATGTTGCACAAGCTTTTTGAAAAACAATATGAAGAATTGGCTGAAGCAATAGACACACTTGCTGAACAAATTCGTAAACTGGATGAGCTAGCACCCGCTTCAATGAGGCAGTTTATTGAAATGAGCACGTTGGAAGAGGCTAGCAATGACCTAACTGGCGACCAAATGCTGAAACAATTGGCAGCTGATCACGAAAGCCTCTGCAAAGCATTGCCTGAGTGGATTGATCATTCAATCAATAAAGGAGACCAATCGACTGCAGATCTGTACATACAGCGTTTGCATGAGCATCAAAAGGCGGCATGGATGTTAAAGAGTCATTTTAGACATTAAGAGTTTGTATGAAAGCAGTGGTCATAGATAGTTTTGGAGGAGTAGATAAACTTCATCTTAAAGAGGTGCCTACTCCGACTCCTTCAGATACGGAAGTATTGATCCAAGTCTATAATGCAGGAGTAAATCCTGTGGACTGGAAGATACGCGAAGGAGCCTATAAAGATGCAATGCCTCACGGATATCCACTGATTTTAGGGTGGGATTGTTCTGGTGTTGTCAAATCCATTGGAAAGAATGTTCATGGGTATAAACCAGGAGATGAGGTTTTTGCTTATTGTAGAAAGCCTTTGATCCAATGGGGGACTTACGCTGAATATGTAACGATTGATGCTGGAGTTATTGCAAATAAGCCAAAAAACATTTCCTTTGCAGAAGCAGCGGCAATCCCGTTGTCATCGCTTACAGCATGGCAATCCATTTTTGATTTTGCCAACTTGCAGAAAGGGCAAACTATCTTGATCCATGCAGGAGCTGGTGGAGTGGGTAACTTTGCCATTCAGTTTGCTCGAAATATTGGCGCGATTGTCATTACGACAGCAAGTGAAACGAATCACCCTTATGTGAGAAAGCTAGGTGCACAATATACTATTGATTACACAAAGGAAAATTTTGTTGAAAGGGTAAGAGAAATCATTCCTTCCGGAGTGGATGTTGTATTTGATACTGTAGGCGGCAAAACGACAAAAGAAAGTGTTGCTGTGATTAGGCCTGGAGGAGTTTTAGTAACAATCTTAGACCGCAATATCCAAGGATTAAAAGTTCCTCCGACAATTAAAACTGGATTTGTGATGGTCCATCCGGATGGCAAGCAGTTAAGCGCTATTGCTCATCTTATCAAAGAGGGGAGAGTAAAGTCCCCACAAATCAAAGAGCTTCCATTAAAGGATGTCGCTGTTGCCCATGAAGAAAGCCAGAATGGTCATATTCGGGGTAAGATCGTACTCAGAGTTTACAAATAACTAGGGAGTACTCGGGGACAGGATAGGGAGAAGGAAGTCGGAATACAGAAGTCAGAAGTCAGAATACAGAAGTCGGAAGTCAGAATAAAGTATTCTGGACTTTTGTCTTCTGTCTTTAGCTTTCTGTCTTCTGACTTCTGTATTCCGTTCTCTGTGCGCTCTGTGGTTAATTTATATCCACAGGCAAACCAGGGTGAAGGGAAGAATAGTTTTCCAAGTTTTGATTTGGGACTTTGATGTAGAGAATGTACATTTGCTTTCCATCGATATCGACAGAACCAGGTGTGGTATAAGAAACTTCACCCTCCATTTCGGGAATGTCTGGTTGTAGAAAATTGACTTTGACCTTTTTTAAAGTAGGTTTGGACTTATCGGCAAGATACCCTTCAATCAAAGTGAAATAGTTTAAGGGAGTAATTGTCATCAACAGCTCGTCAGCTCTAGCTGATTGACCTGATGCAAGTTTGTCAGTGAATTCTACTAATCCTACAATAGGTGAGCGCAAAGTGCCTGAATCTATTTTATATTGAAGTTGGATTAGTTGTTCCTTAATGCTGTTCAATTTGTTCTGACTTTGGTCCAAGCCTTGTTTTACAGTGTTTTTGAAAGTCATCTTATATTCATTGTATTGTGCAATGTTACTATCGATCTGATCTTGGACGTTTCGTTGTTCAACCCGAATGGAATCCACTTTTGTTTGAACTTGCTCTTTAATGTTGCGGATGTAATCGACTTTATATTTTCCGTAGGGAATTTCTATTCTTTTTAAGGCGATTTGTTCTGCCTCGGTGACTTTTGCTAGATCTGCTTCTGCCCTTCTGAGTCTATCTTCAATTCCAATCAGAATATTTTTAAGATGGCGATTTTTTTCTTCGAGAGATTTTTGCATTTCTTGCTGCTCATTCTGAAAGCTGTAAAATTCCTTTTTTTGGGAATCTAGTATGGATTTCAATTCGGGGTGGTTTTTTAGTTCTTCAGTAAGTTCTCTTGAATACAGTACGGCAGATTTTTCTCGGCTATGAGCAAAGAGTCGAGCTTGTATAGCTAGAATTTTTAAATAATCACTTTGCAGTTTGTTTTGTGCATTGACTTCTTGGGTGACATCAAACTTTAGTAGGATCTTGTCTTGATCGACAAATGAACCATTTTGCACATCGACTTCTTGTATGGTTCCGTTAAAGGGCGCACGTACAAAAATTTTAGGATTGGTGGAAATAATCTTTCCTTCAAAGGAAAATAATTCAGTTAGTTGTAATAAAGTTAAAATAAATGGAAAGATTATCACTTTGAATTTCATAAATAATCGCTCCAATTTCATTATATTATTATCTCATAATCTAGAATTAAATGCTGCTCAGCTGATGGACAAAAAAATTGTGAAGAGGGATAAGTATTCCAATAATTTGGGGGGTTTATGAGTGGAATTGTGCCTAGAGGAGAGTCTGATTTTATTTCGGTTTTACAACAGGTCATTTGCGATCCCTTATCGCATGGCTACATTTACCACAATCCGACACAAAAGAATTATAAGATTTTAGCTTCTAAGCATTTAAACCCAGAAGATGGGTATAAAATTCTTACATTAAGGGAAATTGCGTTGTTATCTCAAAAGGAAGCAAATCAAGTTAGTAATGACAAAACCATAACTAATGTTAGTGAGAGGTTGATTTTTTTCGCGAATCGAAAATTAACTCATTTGAACCAAAAATGTTTTTTTACAAGAGCTTTAAGTTTAACATGTGAAAAGATCTATAACTTTTGCCATCGATTGGGTTGGATGACTGTTTCGGAATTGACTTTCGAAGTGAGTCATTTGTTTGTCGTGAAAAATGTTCCCAATCCTACTGAAAGTAGGGCAGTATCTTCCTCTCCTAGGCCTGATGCGAAAGAGGAAGTAGATCCTGTTTCAGCTATTGATAATGGAGAACTGAGCCCTACCCCTCCTCAAACAGTTTCTAATCCTGATAATAGCAGATTATCTTCATCATCTTCGTCTTCCTCTTCTTCTTCATCGTCCTCGAGTTCTGGCAAAGATCGAAAGTTATTCAAAAGCTTATCAAATCCACAGCTAGATGACGATAACCCAGATTCTAGAGCAGGAACAGAAGAGGAAAGTGAAGTAATTTTAGTTCAAGGTACAAATGTAGAAGAAGCACCTATTCCTTCGGAAGATTCAACTTTACCTATTACAACTGGAGGTAGAGAGGAGGTAGATGAAGAGCTTCAAGTAGAGTCCGCCCTCACAGGAAGCAATGATGAAGCACGAGATGAGAGACTAATCCCACCTACGCTGGAAAGCACAAGCAGCAGATCGGGATCTGAGAGGGTGGCACCTCGAGGAACAGATTTCAGAACTGCAAGAGAAGCGGTCTTAGATGAAGTTGAAAGTTTACCTATGGATCCAGATCCCCTTCGAGCTTTAGAAGCTTTGCTCGAAACCTCTTCTCGTAATGCTGTTAGAGGTTCACAAGGAGAAGGAGAAGAACTTTCTAAAGAACCTTCAGGGGATCCATTGACAGTACACTCACAACTTTATGAAAGTGCAGATGCTTTGTATCATGAGCTTTTAGACGCGCAATCTGCACAGTCTTTAGTTCCACAAGAAAGTGAAGGTCCTGCTTTAAAAACTTCAGAGCCTGATGAAAGAAGTGCATTACCTAAAAATTCTCAAAGGAATCATAGTCCGATGAGATCTCTTACTCCACCTCCTGCACCCACAACTATACCTTCCGAGAGATCATCTTATACAAGTTACATTAACCCAAAAGAAAGAAGGGATCCTCCACCTCCTATCATTAAATTAGGAGAAGTCTCCGTAGCTTTTAGTGATAGTAGAAAATCAATTGACTCCAGAACTTCACAGAAAAGCCTTAGCAGGGAATATAAAAAAGGTGAAAAAACTGAGTCGCTTTTACATGCTGAAAGAGTCATTTTAGATAGAGATTTTAAAGATCCAACAGTGGTTACTGAGATTGTTGATCAATTGAAAAAACCTTTGTCTGATGATGCTATCAACGTATTTCATACTGCATTAAGTAAAAAAGCTTATGTAAACCCACAAATTTTCTTCCAATTTTTTGCAGATTTCCAAACTGCAAATACCATTGGTAAAAATGAGGGGGATGTCAGTAATAGAGCTGCCGCAGAGATGTTAAAAATGTACTTAGAATACAGTGTACATAATCGAATTTGTCCAGGGGATGAGAAACCATTACTACCCTGTGGCCATGTGAGAGTGATAAATGCTGTCACTGCTTTGATGAGGGATGATGCCTATAAAGAAATTATGCAAACAACTGTTCTAGGAATATTGGAACAATATATTTCTGAGGAAGGCTATAATCTTGAAACTTTCAAAAAGTGGTTGTCCATTTACATGCTTAATGAAGTTAAGCAAGCGAATGTTCAAGGAAGTACAGAATGTAGAATTGTACACTTATTATTCAATGATATGAAAAAAAGGGGTGATTTTGTTGAAAAACTTGCCACTTCTGAAAAGCAAGATGAAAAGGACTTATATCTTTACTTACTTCTTTGGATATTAGATTCAGATCAAGTCAACGTGTCTGGAACACAAATTAAAAGTTTTTTGGACGAAGCCTATGAAGCTTGGAAAAAACAAGATTACTCGCATCCAATGAGCTTATTTCTTAAAAGGTATCTTGAGTCATCTTCATCACAAAAAGAGTCAGCCCTGAATAATTTGCCTTTGGCAAGAGTTACAAACTTAAATGAGTTCAAGGCAAAAGTTTCTCTTGTATTGATTCACGCTTGTCTAAGTAACGACACAGGATCTTTAAGATTTAATCATCCCCGAGTGTTTCGTTGCTTTAGGACTATTTTGGGGTCTTCCAGCTTAGATGAATTAGGTGGAAGGTTACTAATTCTAATAGAGGATTTCCTGGCAAAAGGTAAAGAAGTTGGAGGTTGGGAAATATTTGATGATGTATTTGAATATCTTGAATATCGTGATCGCCATAGACTGCTAAATGCAGATCAAACTAAATTCATGAATAAATTATTTGCTAAGTATAAATCTGATTTTCGGTTTACTCGATGGAAAATCAAATTCAAAGCAAGTTCGTATTTAGGTAGTTTTTTTAACAAATATTTGAAGTAGCTTGTTTTTAAGTGCTTGTAAAGTTGGCCTAGCACTTGCTTCTTTTATTTGGCCGTGAATGGTCTATGTAAATAAAAGGAGTTATCTATGAACTACAAAAATTTAATAGCTATTGCTATAAGTAGCGTATTGTCAGCAACTGCTGTGGCTAACCTTGAAGTTAATGTGACTAAAGAGCCTTCTTCACAGTCACAAGTGAAGTTAGCACCTATACCTGATGATAAAATGAATCAAAATCAAAATCAGTATTTTGATGATGACGATGACGATGATGATGATGTGCCTGATGCACAGCTCTTAAGTCAAATTCAAGATTTAATCAAAGGATCCTATTCTCAATACTTTATCAAAGTACATGTGATGGACGGGGATGTAATATTAGATGGTGCTATAGGATCTGAAGCAGATAAAAGAGCTTTAATCGATAAAATTAAAGCTATTCGAGGTGTTGATGATGTGAAAGATAACCTTGTGATTTCTTCACCAGCTATGGAAAAATAGATGAAGAGTCATAGAGAACTCTGAAGTTGTTAAGGGGGGAGTTTCAACTCCTCCCTTTTTATTGTGTAAACGTAAATTGGAGTTTTATAGAGGTCGTCTACGTGGACAATAGCATCTTGGGTCCAGCCATGTATGGCGAATGTATGGCTGATGACAATCGTTCCGGGTTGAAGTTCCCTTTCAAATTTATCTTTAAGCTTGTCCATAGCTCCTGGATAAAGATAGCAAACGACAAGAATGGCATTTTGGAAATTGACATTGAAGAAATCGGTATATTCAAAACGAAGGTTTCGTGTCTTTGAAAACTGCAGGAGGAGTTTTGAGTAAGCATAGGGGATTGGTGAAGTTTCATATCCGATGACCTGATGATAGGGATAAGCTTTTGCAAGAGGAAAAGCTAGCGTTCCCCAGCCTGAGCCAAGTTCAAGGATCGTTGCGTTGTAATTGTTATGTAGTTTTGGAAGGACTTTGAGAAGACGTTTTTTTACTTTCCCACTGGTAGGCATAGGGGAGATTCCATTAAGAATTGTCCAAAAGACTATGCAGAGGAGAAGCCCTCCAAGGGTGCACAAAAAAATGAATAAAACGATTGTATCCATAAAGGGTTACATAGCAAAGATTAATAGCTTAGGTCAAGGGATTGTTCTGTGCTCGACGATGTGGCTCGCGCGGAGCGCCCTGGTGTGCTGTGCTCTATGGCACAGCTCTATCCAAGAGGCTGCTTACGTAGGGGCCAAGTACCTAAGTTTTGGCCCTACGAGCTTTCCGCGCGAGCAACATCGTCGTACTTTCTTCCGACTTCTGACTTCCGACTTCTGTAGTCAGGAATTTATTGATCGATGACTAAGGTTAGGGGAGGGGCTTGATACTCCCTGCCATTGACTTTGACGCTTATGGGAGGCAAAATTTGGCTGCCGGCAGGCAATCCCTCTAAATCTGTATGGTAGACACTTACAATTAAGTTGGCATTGGAAGGCATTGCTACATTTTGAACAAAGTTCGCAATAAGGACTTTATTTCCCATTTTAAAGCTGCTGCTATCAATTGTTGTATTCTTGTCATGGGTGACCATGATGGAGACAGGAATATTTTGTCCGGCTTTGATGTTTAGGCTAATGTTGACTTCTGAGCTCACTTGAACACTGTCTCCGTAAATTAAAACATTCGAAGTGTCATTGACAGTTGCCCCATGCAAATTTGTTGCTAAGAGCGAAAGCATAAAAATCATTCTGTAAAACATGTTAAGCTCGTGTTTAGTTTAATAGTCGCCCTTGCACTTCACCTACAAACTCCCAAGGGTCTTCTTTTGAGCCTGGATTTTCCTTATATTCCACAATAAAATAGGGGTACTCATTACCTTTTGGGTTCTCATTTAGGCTGAGCAGCACCCTTCCATTTTTATGAACATCGCCTTTAAAGGGCAAAAATCTAAAGCTCATTCCGTTGGAAAGGGTCAATTGATCCTTTTCAATTGATGTGATTGTAATATTTGGAGCTTTCGTCATCTCAATATAGATTTTCTCTTCACCATTTTGGAAGAAATATTGCTTTTTGGCATCATCCCAACGAATGAGAACGGGAGTGTTCGAATTTAATTGTGGCATAGCAACGCGCCATTCTGAGCCATCATTTAGTCGAACGGTTGCTGGATTTACCTGATCCACTTTTGGATAATGTTGAGTGGAATAGATTTGCTGCTCGATCGCATTTTGAGAGAAAATCCATCCTGTAATAAGAAGAAATATTTTCATAATTTTATTGAGGAGGTCTGCAAAACGCAGACCTCCTTTATAGATTAAACTGAACCACCAACAGGAACAACAACAGTATTATTTGTGCTGTTAATCGCGTCAAAAGCGTCTTGCCATGTATCGAAAAATGGAAGTAGGTCGTAAACACCACTGTCTGCAGTGATAGCATACACGATAAAGTTTCCACCACTTTGACGAATAGCTAGAACAGTTGCGCTATCGATATTAACATAGACAGTTTGAAAAGGCGCTGACTGTTGTCTGGCAGTGACATAAGTAGCAGCATCAACAGAAGAGACAGCAGCTGCGAGAGCTGTTAATAATGCAAAAAATGTAGTTTTCATAAGATTCTCCATGTTTGTACTCTTTCGTATTGCCAATTTAAAAAATTTAATGAAAGGAAAATAGTGTAAGACCCATGGAACATATTTACACTGTTGCGCTTAAAAGTTGATTTTTCTCGAATGTAATTGATTTGGAATTTAATAAATTATATAATTATCTCATTAACAGGTAATTATACAATGTTTTCTCAAGTAAATCACAGTTCTAGGAATGGTATCAGAGTTCTTTCCCTAGATACTGCATTTGTTGCTTTTTTTTATTTTTCTCCTTTTAAGGGCGCTTAGCAGCGCACTTACTTTCTTATTTTTTCATTATTCTAGTTATTTAAGAAAACAAAATCAAAAGGAGAAATTTATTATGTCTATTCAATCTGTTTTTGGGTTGCAAAGTTTACCCAAAGAACTTCATTTGGAAGTTGCAAAACGGCTTTCATTGGTCGATCTCTTTAACTTTCGTTTAGTTTCAAGACAGGAAAGAAACTATATAGATATGATTTGGATGAAAACACGAATAGGTCCAGAATGGCCAAGCTTGTCTGCACTTTTTCGTAAAGGCAACAATCTTTATAACTGTAGAGAAGTTAGATCGATCTATGATGATGACCAGGAGTTAGCAATTAGAATTAATTTTCGTACGCTTACTCTTTTAGATGTGAGCCATAATTTAAGGATTACGGGAAAAATTGTAAGGGCAATCACTTTGTATTGTCCTCACTTGTCCAGCATTAATCTTAATGGATGTTCACAGCTACAATATGAGGATGTGCAGTATCTTTTAATGAATTGCACTATAACCTTAGAAACAGTGGTACCTCCATATCATCTTTTAAACTCTTTAGCTGACCAAAGGTTTGTTGTATTTGAAGAGAGGGAGCGAGATAGAAAAGGTGCTATAATACGTGGAGTAACCTATTTAATTCGGCGATCGTGGTCATAAACCAGCAGGGCCCGTTTTGCGGGCCCTGTCTTCCTATCCTGCGGATAGTTTAGAATCCAAAACCAACGTATACGAGATATGCACCTATAAGTCCGGTGATTAGAAATAAAGGTAAATAACCTTTATTTAGCAGAGATAGGTCAAATTTCTGAACGACATCGGGATAACCGAGTCTCAGAATTCCCTTAAGAACAGATAAAGCACCAATTAAAGTAATCAAGCCTTTCCAGCTGACGGCTACAATTGGGTTAAGGAGTAGAATAATTATGCCGAATAGAAGACTTAGGGAACCAGCATAAGCTAGTAATCCTTTAGAACCTATCATGTCTGATAGGGCATTGTACACTACATCTTTTCTGATGAGTGCGATTAGCGAGACTATTAGCAAGTAGAGGCCTAGAAATTTCGCTAAAAATAGGGAAACGTCCATAGTTTGAACCTCCTTTCTAGTCCACGCTTCTATTATACCATTTCTGTAATTATTTTAAGTAAATTATATACAATTATTTAAGAATTTTTTTTGCCGTAGTATAGCCACCGCTAAAAACAAATTAACCACGGGGTTCACGGAGGGCACGGAGAACAACAAAAACGGAAGAATAAATATTTGGGTAAAATGAAAAGCTTAATTTTCAAACCATATTTTTATCCTTTTTGTTCTCTACATCCTGTTTATTTTTTGTTCTTCTCCGTGATCTCCGTGGTTAATGTTTTTTAACGGCCACGGGCATTTATGAGAAGAGTTCTTCTAAAATATGGATAAGGTCGTTGATTTTGTTGGCTTTTGGGTGTTCGCGGTGCGGGCGCCCTGGGTGTGAGTAAAGGTATCCTACACCGTTTTGGTGGCATTCTGCCAGCTCTACATCGTGGGGAGAATCTCCAATAGCAACGATGCCGCCGGGAAAATTGCGATCTTTTAAAAAGCCATCTAACCATTCCCTTTTTGTTATCTTTTTATCTTTATGAGAATCCACATCGACCGCGCTGCGGTGATGGTCAGGGAAATAATGCTCAATTCCAACAGATTTCAAAAAGATATCAAGAGACCTTGGTTGAGTATTTGAAACAACAATTTGTGTGTGGTTGCTGTGATGGATTTTTTCTAAAACTTCAGCGGCATTAGGGGATAGTTTAATGTGCTTTGCAATGATGTCAGGATTTTTTTGAGAAACGGATACACATTTTTTCTGAAGTTCAACGCTCTCTTGATGGTCAATATTGGGAAGAAGGTGCTTAAAATATTCAAACCAGCTTTTTCCTGAAAGGTACGCAGCATCTTGTTCAGTGAGACGATGCTTATAGCCTTCTTCTTCCAAAATTTTGTTTGTGATCTCAATGACTGCAAGGTCATTTCCTATTTCTAGAGTGCCGTGGAAATCCCAGACGAATAGTTTAGATTTATTTTCTACCATTCAAAATCCCTAATCTTTTTGATTTGTGAAGAATTTATCACAATTAAAATTCATTTTCAATTGCTGATTTAGTTTTCTAAGAAAAAATCTGTCTGCAATTGACTATTAGGGTCGACAGAGTATTTTTTGAAATCGGTTACTCCTGATTTTTTTAAAACTTCTTCATCAATAAAAAAATTTCCTGTCGTTGTCTTAGAGTTCTGGGTTAAGATATAGTGAGCAGCATCGGCGACAATATCAGGTTTTCTACAATGTTTTGCGATCTCTTGTGAATTTCCAATAAGCGCTAAAGCTGCTGTTAGGATCAATGTTTTAGGCCATAGTGCATTTACCGCGATTCCATCATTTGCAAACTCTGCTGACATGCCTATGACACACATGCTCATACCATATTTTGAAATGGTGTAGGCTGTATTGCTTTTGAACCATTTTGAGTTTAAACTTATGGGTGGAGACATATTAAGGATATGTGGATTTTTTGCATTTTTTAGGTAGGGTATGCAATGTTGCGAGCATAGAAAAGCTCCGCGAGTGTTAATTTGCTGCATAAGGTCGTAACGTTTCGAAGGTGTTTCCAACGTGCCTGCAAGGGTAATTGCACTTGCATTGTTTACCAGTATGTCAATTCCTCCAAATGTTTCCGCAGCTTTTTGAACAGCTGCTTGAATCTGCATTTCATCCCGAATATCAGTTTGGATAGGTAAGGCGTTTCCACCGTTCTTTTCTATTTCCTTTGCAGCGGAGAAAATTGTTCCTTCGAGTTTAGGATTGGGCTCGCTTGTTTTTGCGACAATGACAATGTTGGCTCCATCTTGTGCGGCTTTTAGAGCTATTGCTTTACCGATTCCTCGGCTTGCTCCTGTGATAAAGAGTGTCTTTCCTTTAAGGTTTTCCATGTGATCCCTCGGTTTTAAATTTGATATTGCTGATAATGGAACTATAAATCAAATATAAGGGTTAAATGAGGACTTTATGGACATTGATGTTGTAATTATTGGAATTAATTCAGAAAAAACCTTAAGAGACTGTATTCAAAGTGTTTTAAATTCCATCTATGATGGAGCTATTGTCATTTACTATGTCGATGGGGGTTCGATCGATAAAAGCGTTGAGATTGCAAAATCCTTCCCTGAAGTAAATGTATTAGAATTAAAAACTTTTTTTCCTACTCCTGGGATGGGACGTAATAAAGGTTGGAAAGAAGGATCTTCGCCGTTTGTACAGTTTTTAGACTCAGACGCAATCCTAGATTCAAAATGGCTTAAAAATGGAGTTGAAGCTTTTACAGGCCTTGAAATTGCAGCAGTAAAAGGATTGATTAAGGAGGTTTCACCGGAGGCTTCGATTTGGAATTGGATTGGGGATCAAGAGTGGAATGACAAGCCTGGCGAATCGAAGGAGTTTGGTGGAATTGTAATGATGAGTAGGTCCTTTTTGGAAAAAAGTGGAGGATTCGACGAAAAATTAGTTGCAGGAGAAGACCCTGAGCTCAGCCTTAGAGTTCGTTTATTAGGAGGCAAAATTTTACAGATCGATTCGTCAATGGCAAAGCATGATTTAGGAATGACCAGCTTTTGGCAATATTGGAAGAGGGCTTACCGTACTGGTTATGGGTATGCAGCTGTGAACGATATGCATAAGGAAACAGGATTCTGGAGAAGAGAAATTTTAAGGATCGTCATTCGTGGCGGTGGTGCAGTTGTTTTATTTCTAATGGGGCCTTTATGGTGGATTTGGTCAGCTTTATTACTTTTTTACCCGCGGATATTTAGCAAAAGACGAATTGAAAGGGAGAAAGGCTTAACGCCTGAAGAGGCATCCACATATGCATGGCACTGCTCTTTTGTTGTTGTGCCTCAATTTTTTGGAGTCGCAAGATATTACATTGGCAAATGGCTAAACTGGCCCATGATTAACATACCAGCAAACTTGGTAAGATAACTTTAGTAGGTTGGATTATTCTTCGGTTTTTTTTGGCTCTGATTCGGGCTACGATGGCTCCCATGCCGAGCAATGTAATGATGGTAGCGGGTTCGGGAACTGATACTGCAACGACATCCATGTTAGGTCCAAACCAACCGTATTGAAGAAAAGGATCCGTGCTCACTTCGGTGTTGGCATCACTTAAAAATAGAAGGGAGTTACCGGTATTACCCAAAACACGGTTCCCTAAGAAAGTGATATTGGGATCGAAAGTAATATTGAAGGGGTCGTGAGTATAGTTATCAACAGGGTTTCCCGGATTATAGCCTGCAACTGCTACGAGGACATATTCTCCCGGAGTTAATTCAACGGGGAAATAGGGGCAAATCTAAAAACCCCATTTAATGCATCTGTCGTCTGAATTGTGGTTGAAACGATTGGCGTACCATCAGCTTTGAACAGTCCTACCTCGTGAGATCCAATAAGTCCATCACCGAAATCATCGTAGACTCCTAGTTGGACTACCGAGAGAGGAAAATTTACAGCAAACTTATAACCTAGATTAAATCCTCCGGAGTTATTACTGAACGTGATGTTGTAGGAAGGATTCACGTCGGAATCACTAAAGTTCACAATAGGATCAGCTTGGGCTTCACTAAAAAACGGAAGTGTCAGAGCAAAAAGGATGGATAATTGTTTGTTAAACATAACAACTCCGGGAACTAAAATTTAATAATATCCCTTAATTGATAATATAAGTTCTGTAATTAATAATAAATATTTAATTTTTAGTGAACGTAAAGTAAGCTAATTACTCCACTCGTGAATTTAGGGGCATTTCTCCCTGCAGCAGTAAACCAAACGCCCCCGATAACTCCAAGATTTTCATCAAAGTTATATTCTAGCGCAGGTGCAAAGCTAATTAACTCTGAGGAAGGTCCCCCTACAACAGCGGGAACTTTAGGAGCAGAAAATCCAGGGTGTCCTTTAAAGCGAGTTCTATTTTTATGATCATATTCGCAGTCGAGTGCAAATACCCATTTGCGAGTAAAACTGTATTCAAAACTGGCTAGAAAAGCAAAGATTGCTCCTGGAGAAACTGTACCATGTGTTCTAAAACCTCCTCCAAAAGCATTAAATCCTTTGACATGGACATTAGAGAAATGGGTATAAATGAAACTTAGTTTGGTAGTAAGGTAGTGCTCTTCTCTAGTGTGAAATTCTTTTAAAAAGACCAATAATCCTTGGGTTCCGTAGGATCCTAAACCAGAGATATCAGTTCCTTTTTTGTCCGGGTCTAAATCGTTGTATTTTCCTGTTGGAAAGATTCCTTTTATTCCCAATTTGATTCCTGGTATCCATGTATAGGCATCTTTTTTGAGGACTTGGAAGTTTATTCCTGCGGGAAGATCAGCGAAATGGTTAGACTTCGCTCCACGAGTTGAGTTCCAAATCCATTGTGGATTAATTTGGAAATCGAAACGTTCTATGAGTCCGATCAAAGTAAAAAACTGTGTGTTAATGGTTACAAACGATGGTCTTGAATGGGAATACCAGTTGCTATCATAGGCTCCGTTTGTTTCTGTTACAAAAAGATAAGGCTGAAGTAAGAAATGTCCAGGAGGTAACACGGATCCACCAGGGCTTAATAGCGTTCCAGTGAACCATGGTTTTGGATCATGTGTGCCGGGGTGAAAAGAGTCGATTGTATCAAATTTTGCTTCAAGAGAGATGACTGTAATAAAGGAAAAGATGAGCAGCGCTTTTAAACGTAGAAACATCATATTTTTCGAATCGTAAAGGTTTACAAATAGCAAATTCTCCAAATCGCAACAAGTTTAATAGCGATTCATGCAGATAATCTCTCTCTGTAATATAATAGAAGTATCTGAAGATGAATACTGTTCAAAAAATACCGCTTGTCAAATTATATTTTATGTTAAATAAAGACCTTAGATTACTAGGGGGAAACTATGGTTATGACGGAAGATAAGCGACAAAAGAGGAAAGAGGATCCATCTCAGGAGAAAGGGAGCACTCCGACCAAAGAAAAAGATTTAGACCAAGGATCAATTTTTGATGACGCTGCTGGCGGTAATAAAGAAAAACAGCAAGCTTTGGATATTACTGAAGAAGCTCGTCAGAAAGAATTTCTCTTTCCAAGTTTTGCTGGCCAGCTTTTTATGGGGGATTTCGATCCTAAGTTGGTGACACCTTTTCCAATCCAATCTGAAGAGGATAAGAAGATTGGCGATGAGGTCATTGAAAAGTTTATGGATTTTCTAACAAAAAATTTAGACCCTGAAGAAGTAGATGCTACGCGAACAATTCCTAAAAATGTCCTCGAAGAGATGGGAAAGCAGGGGATTTTTGCTTTAAAAATTCCTAAAGAGTACGGCGGATTGGGCTTTTCACAAACTAACTACAACCGCTTAGTCATGAGGGTTGCCTCTTATTGCGGTGGTACTGCGGTATTGATCTCTGCGCACCAATCCATTGGTGTTCCTCAGCCATTGAAAATGTACGGGACTGAAGCGCAAAAGAAAAAATATTTACCCATGTTCAGACAAGGGAAAATATCCGCCTTTGCATTGACTGAGCCTGATGTTGGTTCCGATCCAGCTCAAATGTCTTGCACTGCCAAATTATCAGAGGATGGAACGCATTATATTTTGAATGGAGACAAGCTCTGGTGCACAAATGGGGCTATCGCAGATGTGATTGTCGTAATGGCACAAACTGCTCCAAAAATGGTCAGGGGTAAAGAGAAAAAACAAATTAGCGCGTTCATTCTTGAAATGAATACTCCAGGAATCGAAATGGTCCACCGTTGTGAATTCATGGGTCTTGGGGGTATTTACAATGCATTTCTAAGATTTAAGGACGTTAAGATCCCTAAAGAAAACTTAATCTGGGATGAAGGGCGTGGTTTGGCATTGGCCTTAGGGACCATTAATGTAGGCCGCTTAACATTGCCTGCTGCATGTACTGCAGCTTCGAAACAATGTTTGTCAGTTGCAAGAAGATGGGGTAAGGAAAGGGTTCAATGGGGGATGCCAATTGGTCTTCACGAAGCAGGTAGGGAGAAAATTGCCTATATTGCTGCGACAACATTTGCTATGGAAGCGATGACATGGCTGACAAGTTTTTGGGCTGATCAAGGGGATAGAGATATTCGTATCGAAGCAGCGATGGCAAAACTTTTTACAACTGAGTCTGCATGGAAGATCGCTGATCTCACTCTTCAGTTGCGCGGTGGTAGGGGATATGAAAAGGGAAGATCTTTAAAAGCGAGAGGAGAAGTTCCCTATCCGATTGAAAGAGTTATGCGTGATCTACGTATTAACACAATTTTGGAAGGTTCCTCTGAGATCATGAAGCTATTTCTGGCACGTGAAGCTATGGATCCCCATTTAACAAGGGCTGCCCCGCTGTTAAACAAGAAAAGTTCATTTGGAGATAAACTGAAAGCTTTCTTCAAAGCTGGCGGATTCTATTCAATTTGGTATCCAAAACAAAAATTAGCTGGAATATTTGCATCGAGCTATAAGGATATGGGAGAACTTGGCAAAAATTATACCTTTATTGAAAGAGCTTCACATAAGATGAGTGCAGCATTGTTTAGAGCAATGGCTAAGTATCAGCAGAAACTTGAGCTGAAACAGATGTTATTAGGAAGATTAATGGAGATTGGGACAGAGTTATTCGCTCAGGCAGCAGTTTGCAGCTATGCAAAATCTTTGAATGAGCAAAATCCAAATGACAAAACCCCGATCGATTTGGCTAATTATTTCTGTGCAATATCCCAAAGAAGAGTGGATAGACATTTTGAAGATTTAACAAACAATGATGACAAGATAACAGATAAAATTGCTGAAAGGGTCTTGGAAAAAGACTTTAAATGGCTCGAAAAAGGGATTCAATGGATGGGACCTGACGTCTAAGGTCTAAATGTCTTTCGTGCCCGCAGACGCGGGCAACGAAAGACAAATTCTATCCGCAAGCCTACATCTTTTGGAGTTAACGTAGTTGCAATAACATTGCCTGCATTGTAAGGTCGATTGCCCAGATGGATTTTATCAGTTCGATGGCAAAACTATTGAGTAAGGGCAACATTCGGATCTGGAGGGCGATCAATTCGGGATTCCCTCTTTTTAAAGGCTTCCCAGGTTGTCAAATCGTAGAGGTAACATTTTAGATCTTTTGACAATTATAAGAGCTTAATGAGCCGTTTTCTGTAGAAATTTACCCCTTCTTGTTTCAATCCATAGGGCCAATATACCAAAAGGTTTACCTTCTCTTGAGTTAGCTATAAAGTGATTGCCTTTCCGCAGTTAAAGCTTTAACCTCGGAAAGACTATCGCTTGAATAGCTTTAACCCTGGAAAGACGCCTTTTCGTTACTATGCCTTTTTTGGGTAGAAGGTTTCGTTGCTTTGCGCTTTTTTGACCAGGAGGTCGCAAGGCTTGAACCGTTCGCCGTACTCCTTTTCAAAGCGCTGCAATGTAGAGACAATGTTTTGAAGTCCCTGTTCGTCAGCATATTTCATTAAGCCTCCACGGAACGGTGGAAAGCCAATTCCCATAATTAAAGCTAAATCCAAATAATCTGGGCGTTTGATAATATTTTCTTCCAAACATCTTGTGGCTTCATTGATCATGCCGTACAAAAATCTTGGTGTGACATCTTCTGTAGATTTTTGCTCTCTCTCTTTACCGATTGATTTGATCAACCCCGGGACTTCAGGATTCAACTTCCGGTCTTTTCCTGCATAGATATAGAACCCTTTATTAACTTTCTTGCCGTAGAAGCCTTTTTCGTACATCAATTCAATGATTTTTGCAGGAGTAAATCTCTCCCCATAGGCTTCATGGAATACTTTAATCACTTTATAGGTTACATCATTGCCGACCTCATCTGCCAAATGAAACGGTCCCATTGGCATTCCCCAGTCTAGTATAATCTTATCAAGCGTTTCCATTTTGTAGCCTTCTTCAACCATAAGCATGGTTTCATTGGCCCCCATCATAAATATGCGATTGATCAAGAACCCGTGGCAGTCCCCCACGACAATAGGGGTTTTTCCTAATCTTTTGCACAGCTCAACGGTTGTAGCAACTGCCTCTGAGGTAGTTTTAGGACCCTTCACAACTTCAACTAAAGGCATCTTTGGAACAGGATTGAAAAAATGCATGCCCACAAAACGCTCAGGATTTTTCATCCCCTCGGACATCTCTTTTATTGTGAGTGAAGAGGTATTTGAAGCGATAATGGCTTTTGCAGGAACCACATCTTCAACTTCATGGAAGATTTTTCGTTTTAATTCTAGATTCTCAGTTGCAGCTTCTAAGACAAACTGTGAGTGTTGAAAGCCAGTATAATCAATTGTACCTGTGATCAATTGAAATTTTCGGTCGAACTCCCAAGGTTTTAGCTTCTTTACAGCTAATCCTTTTTTAAAGAGGTCACGAGCGACTCCAATCCCTTTTCCAATAATTTCCCATGAAATATCTTTCATGCGGGTATTGATATATCGATCAGCAAAAAGCCATGCGATGGTCGCTCCCATTGTTCCAGCACCAAGGACAGAGGCATTTTTAATTTCAATGGGCTTAATGTTTTTGTCTTCAACACCAGGGTCTTTTTTAACAGCTTCCTGAGTGAAGAAAATACCAATGAGATATTTTGCAACTTCGAATCCTTGAGGAACATTTCTGAGGAATGTGTCGACTTCCAGTTTTAATCCATCTTTTAGTGAAAGGGGATAGCCCTTAGTTACGACATCCAGAGCTAATAAGGCGGAAGGATACCTTCCTTTTGTCTTTTCCATGACCGTTTTATGCGCTTGATTGTAGATGATTGCCCGTCCAATGGGGTTACTTTGTAAAAGCCTAGTCATGAATGGCAGTTTACGTCGTGCTTTAATTTTTTCAGCCCCCCCTTTAGAAAGGATTTGCTGAATGAACTCATCCACTTTTTGGTCTTTAAATTCCCAAGCGACAATACCATCGACCATATGGGCTTTGTAGGCCTTTACCCCAGGATTGACCTTGCCGCTTAGGATCATATTTAGTCCTTCGGGCAAACCTATCAGTCTAGGTAGACGTTGAGATCCACCCCAAGCTGGATAGATTCCTAAGTTGACCTCGGGTAGACCAATACTTGTCTTTGGATGATCGGTTGCCACTCTGTAAGTACAAGCTAGGGCGAGTTCATAGCCTCCGCCTAAGCATACTCCATGTATGACAGCTAAAGTAGGAAAGGGAAGCGCAGCGATTTTATTGTAAACTCTATGCCCCATTTCGATAATTTCTTTAGCTTTTTCAGGATGATCAACCACCTGTTCAAAACTATGAAGGTCTGCTCCAGCAATGAATGTGTCTTCTTTGCCGCTTGTGAACTTCAAAAGTTTGATGCTTTTGTCATTTGCGAGTCGGTCTATATGGCCTTCTAACTCATCCATGACAGGCTTTGAGAGTTTGTTAACTTTTTCACCAGGTAGATCAAAAACGAGTTCCGCGATTCCGTTAGAACCTGTCTTGAATTGGAATGCCGCCATTATTCAACCTCCAGTATGCATGCTTCACCTTGTCCTCCGCCGATGCAGAGAGTAGCGAGTCCACGATGCTTGCCTTGTTTTTTAAGTTCGAGAAGAAGGGTCAAGATTAAGCGAGCTCCAGAGGCTCCTAATGGGTGGCCAATGGCAACTGCTCCTCCGTTAACATTTAGTTTAGTTGGATCGATTGCACCTAAAGCTTTGTCCTTACCAAGAGCTTTTTTAGCAAAATCGTCGGATGCAAATGCTTTCATCACTGTTACGACTTGTCCGGCGAAAGCTTCATTGATCTCAATGAGATCGATATCTTTCATTGTGAGGCCCGTTTTGTCCAAAAGTTTAGAGGTAGCGTAGTACGGCCCTAAACCCATTCTGGATGGATCTAATCCGGCTGATGCGAAATCTCGGATATATCCAATAGGTTTTAGTCCTAATTCTTTCGCTTTGCTTTCGCCCATCACAAGTAAAGCAGCTGCTCCGTCTGTAATTGGGCTTGAGTTGCCTGCTGTGACATTTCCTGTAAGCGGGTCGAATACAGGTTTTAGTTTTTGAAGTTGTTCGAGAGTTTGGTTTGCCCTTGGGCCTTCATCGATCTCTTGCATCTTATTATAGGCTGGTGGAACTGGAATGGGAACGATCTCATCTTTAAAGCGCCCACTTTGTATTGCTTTTCCAGCTTTTAGATGGCTTTGAAGTGCAAATTGGTCTTGTTCTTCGCGGCTGACTTTGAAATCGCGCGTGATAACTTCTGCAGTTTGCCCCATATTTAGTCCACAGAGAGGATCAGTAAGCCCAGGTGTTTCAGGTTTAAACAAAGAGGGTCTAAATCTGAAGATAGCTTTTAATTTTTCCCCGAATGTTTTTGCTTTGCTGATTGCTGTGAACCAATCACGAGCTTTATTTGAGAACAATATTGGGAAATTGCTCATCGATTCAACACCACCCGTAACAACTATCCCAGCATCTCCAGTCCAAATTTTATTGGCTGCAGATGCAATCGCTTCCATCCCCGATGCGCAATTTCTATTGACCGTGTAGGCGGGTATTTTTTCCGGTAAACCTGCCTTGACGGCGATGACTCTGGCAATGTTCCCTGCATGAGGAGGTTGAAGCACATTCCCAATGATTACTTCATCTACAACATCGGGTTCAATAGGAGCTTTTGCCATCAGTTCTTTTACTGCATAAGCTCCTAGATCATCCGCCAAAATATCCTTAAACACCCCTCCGCCCTTTCCGAAAGGTGTACGGACTCCTGCTACAACAGCGATGCGTTCTTTACGTTCTTTCATTGTTTTGTTCCTCTGCCTCTATATACATAGAGTCAATTAAGTTCTTATAATTTTTAGTGATACTTTCCCTGACGATCTTCATCGAAGGGGTTAACTCTCCCTTATCAATAGAAAGGGGATGTGGAATAAACCGGAAAGATTGGATTTGTTCCCAGTGGTTGAGGTGTTCGTTGATCCTATGGATAAGATTTTGTGTTTCTTCATTGATATAAGGACCATTTAGGAATTCTTCGTCGCTTTGGTCGGCGGCGTTATGGTCAGCCTTTATTTTCTTTAAGATTTCAAAGTCTGGGATAAGTAATGCCGAGGGGAATTTTTTCCCTTCTGCAATAACGACAGCCATTTCAATGAAGGGTGCCTTTTTAAGGGTATGTTCAATGGGTACAGGTGCAATCATTTTTCCATTGGAAGTTTTTAAGAGTTCTTTGATTCTACCTATAATGTAGACATAGCCTTCAGAATCGATTGTTCCTTTATCACCGGTGTGGAACCATCCGTCAGAGTCTATAGCCTCTCTTGTCTCCTCTGGGTTATGGAGATACCCTTTCATTATGTTAGACCCTCTTGCCAACAGCTCGCCGTCATCTGCGACCTTAATCTCTACTCCAGGGATTGGGGGGCCGACGCTTCCAGCTTTGGATTTGAACGCTGGATTTACAGTTGTGGGGCAAATTTCAGTTAAACCCCATCCTTCGTAAATTGGAAATCCTACATCCATGAAAAATCTGCATAGATGAGGATCGAGCGGTGCTCCTCCACAAAGAATAACTCTTAGAGATCCCCCTAAGGCTTCTCTCAAGTGCCCATAGACTAGCTTTTCCGCCAATGGGTGGAAGAGTGTTTTCATCACAGTGTTTTCTTCTTGATTGGCAAGATCGAATGCCCAATGACCGATGGTGCGTTTTAGATAGCCTGCATTTTCCACTCCAGCAACCATCTTGGCATAAACTTTTTCCAATAGACGAGGAACTACAACCATTAACGTTGGGTGAAGCTCTTTACAAGCTGCTCCAATATTTTTAAGGTCATTCCAATAGAAAATACTGACTCCCCAACCTAACATGATCATGTTGATACAACGTGCTGTGATATGGGCAAGAGGTAGAAAACTAAGGTATGTATCGGTTTGGTTATCCCACAAAAGGACGTCGTCAGATTGTAGGCTTGTCATGCTGCATTGTGTGTGAATAACTCCCTTGGGTGTACCTGTGCTTCCGCTTGTGAATACATAGGTAGCCTCTTCATCAGGTTTTCGGTCATTTAGGTTTTGCATCCATAGATTTGGATTTGCAGCTTCATATTCCTTTCCTAGCCTAAGTAGCTCTTGGTATGAGGTTGCTTCTGGTCTGGCATCACTTTCTTCTAGGCTAAAAACGCGCGAGAATAGATGTTTATCTGCATCGTATCTGCTCCAGGCTTCATCTCCGCTGATAAATGCACTTTTTAAGCCTGACTCATGAATTTCATATTGAAAGTTTTCTTCAGAAATATTGCTGAATAAGGGAACAGAGATACCTCCAAAAGACATAATTGCTAAATCAGCAATGGTCCATCTGCTTGAAGGAGGAGCAATAATCCCAATTTTATCACCCTTCTTATAGCCTAGTTTCAGAAGGCCAAGAGAAACCCATTTTATTTGTTCGATCAATTCTTTTGATGATAGTGATACCCATTTATTGTCGATGTAACTGCTTACAGCGCGCGGGTTATGATATTCTTCTATAATCTGAATTAAGAGTTGACCCACTGTAACAACGGGTCTCATTATCCAACGAGTTGTTGTACTCATATGCACCTCAGTCTTATAAGTTCATATATACCAAAAAAATATTTTAAAGCTGTAGGAAGTCGAGCAGGAAGTTTGCTAGTGGAACTTCGATAAAAAAGATAAGTATTATTTAAAAATGCAGCAGGAATTTTAGTTGTAGAATAATGACTATCACTATAATTAATTAAAATCATAGCAACCTCATACTAATTATAGTATAACATATTTGCTTTTATTTAATTAAACTTGATCAGTTTTCAATAAAATCGTCTTGTGTTATCGAAAGCTCAACCATCAATTGGGGGTTATATGGCACTACTCGAAGCGATCGAACCAGTTAGAAGAGCAGATCAAATTACCAGTTTTGAGAAATTGGGTAAGGTTATGCTCAGAAAGTTCACAAGCGAAAGTGTCATTGGTAGGCACGTCAATTGGCTGAAAAATTCCAATTCAAAAGCTGCGGCCATCGGTAAAGGGATTTTAACAGGAGCAGAAGCTGTAGGTCTTGCAGTAATGATTATAGGAATACCTGTGATCGTACTGGGAGTACAAGCTTCGTCAAAAATTGAAAAATATAACAAGCTTAGAAAAATTGAAGATGGAAAAGATTTAGAGCCTCCTGATCTGGACACTATTCCTGCTAGGGATATTAATGTAATGACATTCAATCACACACATCATTTCTGTCTAAAAGATAGATATCTTTGGGTTAAGCCTATTAAAGATGGAGAACGCCTTACTGATCGTAGGGACTGGAGGCTTCTCTATTATGATGGATATATAAAAGGTCATTACCCTCAGCAACTGAGTGCAGATGGAGCCAATTTTGCTGCAATGGATGAGGAGCGCGTTATCCATTACAAAAAAATTATCAAGGAGTACAGAGATAAATTCCTTTGCTGGGAAGGCAAATACCATTCAGTCAGCTTGATTGACGAGGATAATTATACAGAGGATTGGTTTTCTTTCCCTTTTATTGGCGGTATTTATGGAATATTCAATGATAATAGACTTCGAATTCCACGTGGGGCTGTTTGGAGCATGTC
This sequence comes from Parachlamydiaceae bacterium, assembly GCA_039806825.1. Lineage (GTDB taxonomy): Bacteria > Chlamydiota > Chlamydiia > Chlamydiales > Parachlamydiaceae > JBDHQB01. The sequence goes on from JBDHQB010000014.1 coordinate 32,522, forward strand.
GCACCGAGGTGAATTTGTAGATGAATATACAGATGCTGCAGGCTATAAGCATAAAGAGTTCCCAACTACAACAATCCATGCTGGACAAGTACAAGAAAATGAAAGTAAGTATGCAGACCCTTACTGGTACAGTAAGTTTGAAGGCAATATCATACGTTTTCCTGAGGACTTCAAATTGATATGGCTAAGTTCTAGTGCCTCAACTTTATTTGCATATGGAACCGTCAATGGGCAAGGAGTATTTTATGTGACCCAGGATGCAGACTTTGATAAACGGAGAAGAAATCCTATTTTACCAAGTCATTGGTGCGCACAGTTTGGAGCCGATCAAACATGGGTGCCACATCCAGATATTCAATTAAAAGGAAAAAAAGCATCGCATACAGGAAAAGTTACAATCTATCAAACAGGTGTTGGCGATAATGAAAGGATGATGAATGTGATTGGAACAGGTCCAAACGGTGAAGATGGAATTTATGAAAAGCGAATAACGGAATTGAATTCTGAAAACTGGGTTTTTAAGGAAGTTAGAACTGGCCTTGAGCCCGTCGAAAAGAGGAAAAAAGAGTATCCGTAGTTGAAAATGTTGTCTATATTCAAGGATAAGTTTATAGTAGACCAAACAAATTATTGAATTGTGTTTTGGAGCTTAGTTTATTATGACAGGCATTTCTCCTTCACAACCTCAACAACCAGATCATTTTTGGCTTTCGCAGATTGTATTATTAGCGAATAGGGGAGTTCCACTAGACGATCCGTCCTTGGAACCTCAGAAAGTCTTTCATAGAGCAATGGAAAAATTATTTGACCATGTATTTGACAAAGCTCCTGCTCAATCCCTCGGAAAAAGAATTACTGACAATGGTGTAAGAAGAAAGATCATTATAGAACTTTGGGAGATCTATTCAAAACCAGAATTCCATAACAGTAGGCTTCTAAGAAGTGAATTTTTAAGAAAATTGGGTAAGCACGATTCTGATAACGATGTGAATTTAAAAAGCATTGAACGAATAATTAAAAAAATGCTTCTGGATATTCCAAATGGAAAAGAGTTTATAGAAGATTCTGATTTCTTATCGGTTGCAAAACATATTGGTGCAGCTGTGATCAGTCCCAATGAATTTCAGCAAAAAGACTTTTTGATGAAATATTTACCGGAATCTCAGAAAAGAAAATTTTCAACAGGTTTTGCAGCTATTGAAGAAGCTTTGAGAAATGCTAAGTCAAAGGAATGGTTTTATGCTGGGACTTTAAATGCGATCATCAAAGACATAGAAAGTGATGCTGAACCTGCAATCTCAGATAATAACAAAAAGAAACTTGATCGGGGAACTGTTCATCCTTTTATTGTTTATCATTCCATGAGATTAATAGAATCTGGGAATGAGGACCGTGAAACTTTTAAACAAGCCATTCTGGTAAAGATTAAAGAATTCGCTACGAGCATAACTAACCAAAAAACCCAACTAGTCGCCAGTAATTTGTAAATGCTGCTAATGCTTGCCGAGCTTAGTTATTTGTCGCAATTATTACCCTTGCTATAATGTTTTTCTTTTAACCAGATGTACAGCAGCATGCGCTATCTTTTATGTCTTGTTTTCACAATCCTTTCATTTTCATTGCAAGCTTCGATTATTCCACGATTGAACAACCGAGTTGAAAAGCGAAAATGTGAAGTTGCGGTGGCAGCAATCTTTCAAAATGAGGGGCCGTATTTAAAAGAATGGATTGAATACCATCGAATGATAGGAGTTGAACATTTCTATTTATACAATAACCAGAGTACTGACAATTTCGAGAAAATTCTTAAACCATACGTTACAAAAGGTATTGTGGAGCTGTTTGATGTTCCTGTAGACCTTTCTGATGGTAAGATTTATCTAGATTGGCAGGTTAAAGTGTATAACCATGCCCTAAAATTATCCAAAAAATTCAATCAGTGGGTAGCCTTCATCGACATCGACGAATTTATCTGCTTAATTAATGAGAATAATCTTTCGACATTTCTTGCTAACTATGGTTATGCGGGTGGAGTGTGTATCAATTGGGTCATGTATGGCACTTCAAATGTTTTCGATTTGGGTGATACTGATTTACTTATAGAAAAGCTCATCTACCGCTATCCTTTGGAGTGGGGTGAGAATTCTCTCGTTAAATCGATTGTGCGGCCAAAATATGTTGAAGAATGTATTGATGCCCATACCTTTCGTTTTGAAGGGGGTGTTTTTGCAGTCTATCCTAACCATCAGAAATATACCCACACACCCAATTTTGCCATTCCTGTGGATCAGGTAAGAATTAACCACTATTGGTTTAGGACAGAGAAATTTTTCTATGATGTCAAACTTCCACGCCGAAGGAAGTGGGGAGACGGCAGAACCGAACAACAAATTCAAGATCAAATGAAATTGGCCAATAGTGTAGAAGACAGATCAATGGATAAATTCGTTTCCCCATTAAAAAAGAGGCTGAAAAAGTGAGAGACAGAATACAGAAGTCAGAATACAGAAGGCAGAAGTCAGAATTATAGAAGTCAAAAGACAGAAGAGAAACAATATTCTGTCTTCTGACTTCATAATTCATCCTTCATCCTTCCCCTACTATGGTCTTCCAACGCTAAGAACACCAAGCTCAGTCCAAACTTTTTGGACAGCTTGCCATGTCACACCTTCACCTTTATCGATCTCTTTCGCTCTTTGTATCATTATATTCGCAAATTGTGGATAGGTGCAAGTTGATGGTAACCCTGTACATGTTTTGAGCCATAAGTCGAGTGCCTTTCCCCACGAGTATTGGGAATTGTCCGGGTCTTTACGATAAAGCTCCATACAAACTAAATAGAACGCCAAGTTACCAATACTAGAGCCTAAATGTACATTGCCATTATCTTCATTATTAGGATCCTTTCTTGTTAAAAGATCTGCATAAGTTTTTGGCTGATCGTCTTTGCCCATATACTTATTGTCATAAGCTGTTCCTGGAGCTGACATGGACCGCAAACATTGATCTTTAAGTTTGCCAAGTAATAACCCAAGACCAATTTTCCAAGTAGCCTCAGTAACCTTTTGTCCTAACATCATTTGTAGCTGAATCGATGCAAAGACATCGGAGAATGATTCGTTCAACATTCCAGATTGATCTTGGTAAACAAGATTTCCAAACATGAACTGTGTCACACCATGTGTGATCTCATGGAATCCAATATCAAAAGGATAGGTAAAGTCTCCAAAGACTTTTCCGTCACCTTTTCCATAATACATCGCTTCCCCATCAAAATAGGCGTTTGCCAGCAATTTTCCTGTGTTTACAAAACTTTTTACGACCATCCCCTTGTTGTCGATGGAATAAATTTTTCCTTTATCGTGCCAAAATTTGAGTGAGAAATCGCAAGTGGTGTAAGCACTACTGGCATTATGAAAGATCGATTGCTGTTTAGCGGCTTCACGTGTGATCGGATATGTTTCAGGAGGATCAGCTTTTTGACGTCCGTCGTAGACTTTATTTAAGGTTAACACATCAATTGCATCTGGAAGAGGTTGATTTTTTTGGTGCGGCACTTTTCCCAATAATGGGTGTAAAACAGTTGTTGCTCCCTTAAAATTTAATGTCGCTGCTACGTGGTTGCGGTATTTCATAGTTGCGATCTCATCTTTGATACTCTCTTCAAAGATGTAACCAATTTTTCGGTGACTCCTTAAATGTTTTAAAATATGGGGACCAATAATCCCCTGGCAACAATTGTGATCGTGTTCAACAGATTCATTAACCTGAGAACATCCATAGAGACTTTCATTCACTTCAGGGCTACCAAATGTTTTCACAATAGAGGAGGTAGACATACATATCTCCTTGTTTTGAATGGTAGGTCGCCTTGAACTGTCAACAAGTAGACATCAAGGGTTAATCCGAGATATGTAAAATAATTTCTTTAATTACAACTTGGAAAGAATTGTGTAGTCGTAGATAGTTAAGGTTTAATAAATACTGATCTTATTCTGATAATAAATTTAATATTTTTCTGCCGGCATTAGTTACTCCGGTTTTCCCTTTATTGACCAAGATCACAATGCCCATTTTTTTGTCTGGATTCATACCGATATAACTTGAAAAGCCTTCGACTCCACCATTTTTATCGATAAGCAGTTCTTTCTTTGTTGAAAATCTTTGCCAACCGAGTCCTAGAGTCAAATGCTCACTCACTTTGAAGCGCCCTTCTTGAGCAAATTGCATTGCTTTTAAGAGTCTTGGAGGACCCTCCATACCTAAGTTAGCTTTCAAAAATTTGAACATGTCAGAAATTGTTGAGCGAAGCGCACCGCCTGCTGGCCATGCATTTAAGGCATATTGCTCGGCAGGTTTGCCATGCTGGTTATATCCTTGAGCATAATTGTGCATCAAAGCTTTTGGCACTCGAATAAATGTGGAATGCATACCCAAAGGCCGTAGAATGTTATCATCGAGCAAAGTATGGTATGGTCTTCCTGCAGCATCTGCTACAGCGAAACCTAAAACACCATACCCCAAGTTCGAGTAAACATACTTTGTATGTATTGGATAATCAGGAATCCAGTTCGCCAAAAATTCAAGGACCGATTCGTGCGTATGTGGACGAACAGGCCGACGTGGCGGGGGTACCCTCGGAAGACTTGAAGTATGGGTGGCTAAAGTTTCAAGGGTAACTTTTCCAATTTGTCCGTGTGGAGGATGGGCGAAATGGAGATACTTCGTAACAGAATCGTTGAGATTCATCCGTCCTGCCAATACTTCTTCCGCTAGCAAAGTCGACGTAAAAACTTTGGTAATAGATGCGATTTCAAAGATTGTATCTGGAGTCACCGGTTCTCCGGTTGCCTTGTTGGCAGTACCAAAAAAATAGATGTGAGGTGTTTGATCTATAATGAGTGCAACAGCTACGCCTGGGGCCTCTTTATTTTTCATGAAGTTTTTAATAACCTTTTCAACTATCTTGTTCGGATCTTTTTCTTCTGCATGCATTGAAAATGAAAAAACAAGAAAGCTAACTAACATTGCTCCAATGATTCTGTTCATTAAAATTCCTCGTTCAACTTGACTTGACGATAGCGGGGCAAAATAATTTTGAATTCACAAAATTCCCCTTCAGTGGAATCCACTTTGATCTCTCCTTCATGTTTGTCCACAATCTCTTGAGCGCTCGATAAGCCTAATCCCAAGCCAGTTCCAGAAGACTTTGTACTAAAGAATGGAGTAAACAGCTTGCTCCTGGTCGAAGGAGTAATCCCTTCACCGTTGTCTCTTATAATAATTGCAACTTTATTGCCTAAATTTTGAGTCTTAATAGTGACCTTCGGTTGAAATTCATCTCCCAACCTTTTTTTCTTTTCATGCACAGATCTGTTGGCATTGCTCAAAAGATTAAATAATACCACGCTTATATCTTGAGGAATGGCACTGATCAAGCCGATAGATGGATCGAAATCTTTTTTGATGGTCACATCGTACCAAGGGTCGGTGGAATACATTTCATGCGATGCTAATTTTAGATACTCAGAACAGAGTTCATTAATGTCAACCATCTGAAAGTACCCAGGCTTATCTTTTGAGTGATATATTAATCCTTGGGCAAATTCTGCGGCTTGCTTGCTAAATTCGCTAATTTTTATGAAATGTTCTTTGATGATATCCAGAGTAGGCTCTTTGATCTCGGTAATCAGTAGATCAGTCAATTCCTTTCCTTTCATAGCATGAATATTGATGCTTTGTAGAGGATCTTTGATCTCATGTGCAATACCTGTTGTCAATTCACCCAGATATGCAAGCTTCTCTTGGTCGCTGATGATTTTTTGCATGTCTTGCAGTTGTGACAGACGCTTTTTTAGATCCTGCGTCCGTTTTTCTACCGTTTGCTCAAGACTGCGGTTATAAACTTTTAGCAACTCATCTGACTCCGTACGTTCATTCAGACTAGAGGTTAGAAATAAAACCAAGCTAATAAGTGAACTAATAAAAAATTCTATCAAAAGTAGGGATGTGTTCATTGTGCTTAAGGCAAACTGACCTAATCCCATGGATGTTGTTGTAACAAGAAATCCGGTGACAATGGCGATGTACAGGGTCCCTCCAGGTATACCAAAAATAAAGCAGACCCAAATCACCAGTGGAATAATAGCAAAAATGATTGGTATGGAATAAACGATGTTGACTTTCAGTATGACTACAGTGAGAAGAGCAATTAATGCTAACTTGATTGCATCTCTCCAACTTATGCTTTTGATAGGATAAAATAGCCAAGATAGAAATAAGGGGGTGAAAACTAAAATCCCTGCGGCATCACCGATCCACCATGTCCACCACGATTGAAAATATTCTGACCAAGGGATTGCATTCACAAGCGTGATGATTAAATTCCCGATTGTTGAATTGATAATAGCAGATCCAAGCGAAATAAAAATGAAGGAGACAACATTTTTAACTCGATCTACAGGAAAAGGGGAAGGAATAAAACGTTTTAATAAATAGGTACCAACAATGGCTTGAGCTGCAGCCCCAAGCCCTATTCCTAATGCTGCTAAACTGGGAATGATAAGATCTGATAATGTGAGGGTCGGTGAAAAAACCATGATGTTATGTAGAAAAGATCCAATCACAATTGCAGGCCATAGAGAGTTCCCGAAGACATATAACGCTGCTAAAGCAAGACCTGAAGAGGGCCAAACAGGAGTAGCAAAACCTGGATGAAGGGCAACACTATGAACTAAACGAGCTGCTCCAAAATAAAGTAATGATAGAATAACAATAGCTATTCCAAAAGCAATGTGAGATGTAAAAATCTTATTCTGAACTATTTTTAAATAGCTCAAGGTCGAAATTTTCACACTGTGTCCTTTCAAACAAAGATCTTATTTCTTATTTTGATTAATCAAAATTTGGCATATTAAAAGCAAGTTGAAGCTTAATCTGATAAGGAGTTTTATGCATTTATTTCATAAACCTATGATTACCAAGTTGCTTTTGTTGTTTTCTTCTGTGACATTTTTACAAGTTAGTGCCGAGGAACCGTTCTTTCCTAAATTAATCGTTTCAGGAAATGCAACCTTGCATAGACCAGCTGACCAACTTAACATTTCGATAAGTGTTGTGACCCAAGGGGAAACTGCGGAAAAGGCTTTAAGCGCAAACAACGCTAAAATGCAGCCTGTCATTGCTGCTCTGCAAAAAGTCGGATTGGTAAAGGGAGAATATGAGACCGGTAGATTCTCTATCCAGCCAGTTTACTCAACAGCGCCTAAAAACCCACCTAGTGACTGGAAACCAGTGATTGTAGGGTATGATGTCACCAACACATTAAATATCAGGACTCAGAAACTTGATTTAGCTCCTATGATTATTGATGCCGTTAGCTCTGCTGGGGCGAATCAGATTAATAACATTAATTTTGGCCTGAAAGACCAACAAAAGTATCGTTCTGAGGCCATTGAAGCTGCTGCAGCCAATGCTATCTCGGACGCCCAATCCCTTGCAAATGCTGCAAATTTGAAGCTTGTGAGGGTCCTTGAGGCCAATTTAGACCAACCACAGGTCTACCCACGCGCGGCGAAAATGAGCTTTGCTATGGCAGAAGCTGCCGGCACACCCATAGAGGCCGCCGATGTCGAAGTCAACGCACGCGTATCCCTGACCTACGAAGTCTCTAGCAAATAAAAGAAGACGGAAGACAGAAGACAGAAGAAAGACGGAAGACAGAAGACAGAATTCAGAAGTCGGAAGAAAACTGTAATAGAAGAAAATAAGCATTTCCTTCTCATTTCTTCTGGCTTCCGACTTCTGTCTTCTGACTCCTGACTTCCTTTCCCATTTCCCACTAATTTTTTTATTGATTAATAATTTCAATTAATATATAATTGTTTTTTAAAATTATTTAATTAACGTAATTATGGCGCGTCACTTAGTTTATTTATCGTTACTGTTATCCATTATATTGCTTCCTTTTTCCCTTAAATCGGCAGAACTGTCCAATAATTTTGACAATTTCGTCCGAAACTCTATGAAAACATGGAATGTCCCTGGGACTTCTATAGCAGTCGTTAAAGATGACAAGATCATCTATATAAAAGGGTTTGGGGTTAAAGAATCCGGTAAACCAGCCCGAATTGACTCTAAGACCGATTTTGCGATAGCATCTGGCACAAAATCCTTCACTGCCACAGCTATTGCAATGCTGGTAGAAGAGGGGAAAGTCCAGTGGGATGACCCCATAATCAAATATTTACCTGATATTCGGTTCTATAATGACAGCATTACAAAACAGATGACTTTCCGAGACCTTCTTTCCCATAAGACCAATTTAGGGAGAAATGATTCCATGTGGCATGAAACAGGCTTTACTAAGGAAGAAATCTTAACTCATATCAAAGATATAAAACCATTTACTCAGAAAAAATCTTGGAACTACAACAACTTAATGTATGTGGTTGCTGGAGAGATCATCCCGGCTGTTACAGGTCAAACTTGGGATCAATTCATTCAAGAGCGGATATTCAAACCTCTTGGAATGGAACATTCCAATACCAGCATAAATTCGTTTAAATCCAATTCCGATGTCGCCATGCCCCATAAAATACGCAAAGGGAAGCCTTTTCCAATCGCGTGGAAGAACGTCGACAACATTGCTCCGGCTATTGCGATCAATTCCAATGCATATGATATGGCGCAATGGATGAGATTTCAGCTTTCTAAAGGTAAAGTAAATGGACAGCAGTTATTAAGTTCAGAAGCCATTGAAGAGACCCATAGTATGCAAACAATCATTCCAGACAGTAACATGGACCAGGTTAGCTACCCGAATGCTCAAGTCAGTTATTACGGATTAGGCTGGAGGATGCACAATTACCATGGAAACAGGGTCATTGAGCATGAAGGGATGATCGATGGAATGACATCATTGGTTGCAATGCTTCCAGAACAAAATATTGGGATTGTCATTTTGACAAACCAAGACGTTAATCTACTTCCAACAGCCGTGATGTACAGGGCATTCGATACACTGTTGGATATTCCTACCCAAGATTGGAATACCAATCTTCATGAAAAATTTACGGCGTTAGTTAACTAATGGCCTGGACGAAGCGGACATAGCGGACAAAGCACACAAAAGCGGTAGCCTTTCCGCAGGCGTGGAGTGCGGAAAGGCTACCGTTTTTGTCCACTGTGTCCACTTCGTCTACTGTCCACTTCGTCCATGTCCATTAGGCCTACCCTTTATAGGTCTCCACGCGATTAAGCCAACCCTTTATCCAGCGTTGTTCGTTGCGTTCTGGAGGGGAAAGCTCCACACGTCTTTTTAGGACAATCTTTGCGGACTCAGAAAAAGCCACAAGCGGAGGCATATCTTCTGGCATTGTTCTCATTGTTTGCAGAACTTGCAATAATCCCCATCCCTGACCGTTGTACTTTTCACGTTGATCTACACCTTCACCCTTGAAGTTAACATAGTCTACCAAAGCGTAGCTCCCCATTGGAGCTTCAGCTATTCTATAAAATAGTTGTTTCAATATTTGCTTATCTTCCTGGCTCAAACCTGTTAAAATGCTTGGTAAAGCCCTTTCTAGTCTTCTTGCCATAAAGATCGCTTGTAGCGAAGCTGTATCTTTCAAAAAGGTGCGCAGCTCTACCATTTTTTCAGAATTGAAATCTTTTAGAAATGCTTCACGACTAGGCCAAGGACAAAAAGCAGTTTCTTTCAACCAAGCTGGAGGGGTAGCACCTTGAGTTTCCAAAAATTTCAGCAAGTTAGGGAACATCTCCACGAAAGATCCTCTCGGACCCTCTGGATACCAAATGAAATGTCCTATTCCAAGTGAGGCAAATTCTTCCCCTTGATTCCATGTTGTAAGCCCTTCAACAGAGCCTTTGCATTCGTTTTTCCAAATCCTCATGCCCATTTCTTGAGCTTCATTTGGAGAAAGAGTAAAAGAACAAAGAGCTGCACTCATGATGAGTGCAGACCCAAATTTGTATATATTGAACATATGAATGCAGAACTTAAATTAACGCTTTTTTCCTTTTGCAGGTGGGGGAGGAGTCTTCTTTTTCATTGGAAGCGGAGCATTTTTGCTTTTTGCTGCAGGTGCTGTAGCAGCCTTTTTCATAGGTGCTTTTGAAGATTTAGCCATCGGAATAGGCTTTTTAGAAGCAGGACCTTTAGCTACCAAGGGAGCTTTTTTAGGCGGCGTCTTCGGTTGAGGTTTGGATCCTTTCTTTTTAGGAGCAAAATCCTCCTCTTCCTCATCATCGAAATCCTCGCCTTCAAAATCCTCATCATCTTCTTCATCTTCATCATCATCCCATGATTCAGACAAGTCTTCTTTATTCGAATTAGGAGCTTGCTGTTGCTTCTCAGATTCCATCCAACGGCTCGAAAGTTTACGTAGAAGAGATAATTTCTCTTTGAGGTCTTCTGTTGCTGCATTGAAATCGGAACCAAACGGTTTTGTATGATGGCCGTGCTCTCCGCTTTCAAATCGGGAAGAGAATGCACTTGCAGGGGAACTGCCAAGAGCTGGAGTAAATAGGAAGGCCCTTACTGAGGGAGGAACAGTAGAATACATATCGCTTGTCACTTGCGGCTCAATCTCTGCTTTAGTTGTCTGTTTGGGAGGACGTCCCCGTTTCGGTCTCGGGTTCAAAGCTTCATTCGAATAGTAAGTCTTTGATTTGTTGAAAAGTTCTTTTCTAAGATTTGTGATCTCTTTGTCTACTTTAGTCTCGAACAAATACTTCTTCAGTTTTTCAATAAGATCACGAGGCAAATCTAAATCTTCTTCAAAAACAAATGTGAAATGGTTTTGCCTAAGCCATTCAATAATTCTTACACGTGAACGCTCTTGGTAGTAGAGTTGCCATTTTTCAAATTCGGAATGGTGATCATTCAAGAAATCAAGGAAATTAGCCATCGCTTCTTTCGAGCTAATGATCTCCATCATCTTTTCTTTTGTGTCAATGTCATAGACTTTCTCGTTCACAAAACCTTCCATGATCTTTTTGGTCTCATAAAAGGTAAGCTTTGGGATCAAACAATAGCGTTCATTATTTTTTGTTAACTCGTTTTCTAAAGTTTCTAAATCTGTGCTCGGCTTGTCTAAGTCTGCATAGATTATAAACCCTTCTTGACGGTCAATGTAAAAGTCTCGCTCATCGTCAGATTTCGCAAATGCCTCAATAAGCCGATGACAACGGAGAATTAATGGATTTTGAGATTGAAGCAAAGTCTTAGCCATATATATCGATCACTCCATGAAAAATTTTATTAGCTGGCCCTGTTTGAATCACTTCTTCAATGCGGCCATTTTTTTCCTTAAAATCCACTTCTACAGTGTCTCCAGAACGAAACTCAACTTGCACCGGAAGCTTTAATTGATGTTTTTTCACCGCAGCAATTACAGCCGCAGCAGCTCCTGTCCCACACGCTAATGTCTCTTGTTCAACACCTCTTTCATAAGTGCGCAGCTTAAGTCGGTTCCCATCCAATTCAACAAAATTCATATTTGCTCCTTTCGGAGAAAATGCAGAATGGTAACGAAATTCGGAACCTTCTTTATTGACATTGATCCTAGCAACATCCTCTACAAATAGGATCGCGTGGGGCACGCCAGTATCTAAATAATCTACCCTATATTTCTTATTGCTGATCTCAACAGGAACATCCCAAGAAACGTTGGAAGGGGATCCCATTTCCATCTCCACCTGGTCATTTTTCAGCTTCACTCGAAGCTGCCGGTGCATGGTTTGAATGGAATACTCGTTATCTTTGTATCCTTGCTCTCGAATAAACTGCATTAAACACCGCAGGCCATTTCCACACATCTCAGCTTCAGTCCCATCGCTATTAAAGATCCTCATACGGAAATCACCCTTCTGAGCTTTTTCCAGTAAAATGATCCCGTCAGCCCCAATTCCTAATTGACGATGGCATATGCGTCTTATTAGATTACTATCCTGCGCAGGGAATTGTCCAGCAAGATTATTAAATAAAATAAAATCGTTGCCGCACCCGCTATATTTTGAAAAAGAAAGTTGCATCAAGTTTTAAAGTTTAGAATAGGAGTCAACAATTTTATCTAATAAGCCAAATTCTAAAGCTTCTTGTGCTGTCATCCATGTATCACGATCAATAGCACGATCGATTTCTTCAAAGCTTTTACCTGTTGCTTTAACATAGATGTTGATCAAACTATTACGAGTTTTAATCATCTCTTTCGCTTGGATCTCTAGGTCGGTCGCTTGTCCTTGGATCACCCCGCTCAAAGAAGGTTGGTGGATCATGATTCTTGCATTTGGAGTAGCAAAACGTCTTTTTGGCGAAGCGCACAGGCTCAAAATCGATCCCATAGAAGCCGCCAAGCCTGTGATCAGTGTTGTCACAGGAGAACTAATCATCTTCACTTGATCCCAAATTGCTAACCCTGAATCTACCGAGCCCCCTGGGCTGTTGATTACAAACGTAATAGGCTTGCCTGGTTCTTTCAGTTCTAGATACCAGAGCTTACGGATAATATTCTCAGCAGTGACATTGTCGACAGCATCAGAAATGAATATACGGCGGGCATCCAATAAAGCTGCATCGATCTTATCATTTATGCGTGTAAAATTTTCAGGTTCTTTGTCACTTTTTGCCATGATTTGCTCCTGGAATGTTTAATTATTTGTGATTATTCATCACAAGCTACCTTTTTTCAAGGGGATTCGTCGATCTCAAGCTCCGGATAAAGCGGATAACGGGATAATAAATTGATCACCCTGGATTGAGATTTTTTCAAAACCTCCGGATCCACAACAGCTTGAGCTTTACTTGGCTGTCCCGAACTTGTTAATGCCGCCTTTGTGTGGGTCAATACTTCAGCAATAATATCAGCAATCTCCTCCATCTCCGGTTTACCCATGCCAAGAGTTGTCGATGCTGGAGTTCCCACCCTAATTCCTGACGTATACCAGGCGCCATTTTTATCATTTGGAATCGCATTGCGATTAACGGTGAATAAAGACTCGCGCAATGCATTTTCACCGTGTCGGCCGGTCAAACCAAATTGGGTTAAATCTATTACAACTAAATGATTTTCAGTAGCCCCGGAAGTAATTCGAATTCCTTTGCTCATTAATCTTTCGCCTAAAGTCTGAGCATTATCGACGATTTTTTTAGCGTAGGAACGGAACTCAGGAGCATTCGCTTCCTGGAAGGCAATGAGTTTGGCTGCCATGACATGTGGGAGAGGGCCTCCCAACACCAGAGGACAACCTTTATTTACGATATCTGCATATTCCTTTTTGCAAAGAACAATGCCTCCACGAGGGCCCCTCAAAGTTTTATGCGTCGTTGATGTGACAATATGTGCGTGCGCCACGGGATCAAAATCACCAGTAAATACTTTGCCAGCGACCAAACCGCTAAAGTGGGCCATATCGACCATAAAGACTGCGCCGACAGAATCTGCGATCTCTCTCATCTTTGCAAAATTGATTTTGCGAGGATAGGCGGAGTAACCTGCTAACAATATTGTAGGTTTTTCTTGCTGCGCCTGTTTGGCAATCGACTGATAATCGAGCTGCTCTGTTTTTGGATCGACATCGTAGGTTACAACTTTCATCATTTTGGATGAAATATTGTGTCTATATCCATGTGTCAAATGCCCGCCAGAATTTAATGAAAGACCCATCAATTTTTGGTTCAGCATCAATTGCCGAATTTTTTCATGCTCTTCTGGAGTCAACTCCTCTAGCGACTTTTTTCCAAGTTTTTCGATTTCAGGAGTTTGTATTTTTTGAAAGAGAATCGCCCAATAAGCAACCAAGTTTGCATCGGCGCCAGAGTGTGGCTGAACGTAGGCAGCTTCAGCACCAAAAAGGGATTTCAATTCCTCTGCAGCAGCGGATTCAATCATGTCAATATTGTCACATCCGGCGTAAAAACGGTGGAAAGGAAACCCTTCAGCATATTTGTCGGTTAATAAATTCCCCATTGCAAGCTGCACAGCCAGAGAAGAGAAGTTTTCAGAGGCGATAAGCTTTAAGTGTGAACGCTGGTCTTTGAGTTCCTGAACAATGGCATCGACAACCTTTGGAGAAGATTTGCTGATATGGTCAAGGGCCGCCAAATAGGCAACAACACTTGAGTTTTCAATGCGGCTAGGAGATTTTTGAAGGTATTTTTTTAAATAGTTAGTCATGCGATACCTCACTGGAACAGGGAAGATTCATTCTCTATCAGCGTGGTAAAAAAGTAAAGGTTTAAGTTTTTAAGAAATTCGCTAGTTCTTTGATTGATGGACTATGTCCTTTTCTGACATAGAATCCTGAGGTGTAAACTCCGGAAATGAGACAATCTTCGATCGTGCAGTCGCACAATAGAGCGTTGCAAAATCCTGCATTGAAGTTGTCTCCTGCACCAGTTGAAAATTCTGGATTTGAAGTGTAGGGGCCTGCTACTTTCCACGATTCTTTGCCGTTTGAAGCCACGGCAAATTTTGTTGCATGGATAACGCAAAGATTCAATTTCGCCTTTTGACAAATATATATCGCCGTTTCTTCGAGGCTTTTCTCAGTCTCAACTTTGCATGTTTTGCCTAAGACCGATCCCATTCTGCAGGACTCAGCGTAATTTAACCCTAATACAACCTTAAACCCTTTTTTCAGCTGCTCTAGAAGTTTTATAGCTTCTTTTAAATCTTTGTCCGTCCGTTTTGCTGGATCTGCTAAGTCCACAAACATCCATCGTGGTTTTTCTGAAAGATGGGGAACTACACGAGACAGAATCTGTTCCCACATATCATTCATTGTGGGCAACATTGTCCAATTGGTGGAAGCAAATAAATCGGTTTTGTCCAATAAGGTAATAAGATTTTTTAGGGGAATTAGCTTTAGAAGATTTTCAAAGGTTACATTTCGCAAAGATCCCATTTTGCCTAAAATAACCTTGCCATCACTGAATTCTAATGCATCTGAGTGGGCACTAGGGCCCATTGGAAAAACTTTTTCACAGCCATCAGCCATCGATTGAAATAATGGCTCTATTTCATTCTTTGTTCCAATAGGTCCTGCAAAAATAATCCTATGACCTCCTTCCAATAAAGCGTTGGTCATAATTGGAGCGTTTCCACCCAATTTTTTCATTTGGACTACAAGTTCTAAATTGCAGCTTTGACCTGCAGCGTCAACAATTTTTTCACCAAAAGGCTTGATGCTTTTGTAAAAATCATAGTCGTCAAAGGAGCGACGGGAAGAAACTACCCTGACAAGCTCATCGGTGAAACCGTCAAAGCCAATAAAAGCTAAAGGAGCCTTTTTGGGCTCCTTCTTATTCTTTTGAAAATGGCTGACCAAAACCTTTGCTAAAGATTGAAGGTTAGGTGTTTTGACCATCTGTTAGAAATGTGGAGTATATTCGAAGTTATCGCCGTTTCTGATGATGTGGTTCTCACCATTTTCGTAATCTTTGTCATTAATTAAAATTTTAAATTCAGCGCGGGTAAATGGAGCTGTGGTTTCCCATATCCATTCATCGGCTCTTACATTCTTTAATAAATGACCTTTGTCCCAGCTTAAGTTTGCCCCTTGCCCACGTATGTAGAGGTTGTTGTTAAATCCACAATTAAAGTGGATGATGACTCGGGTAGTCCCTGTCGCTTTGGGCTTAGCAGAAGTTATTGGATTACTAGGTTTTGCAGTTGCAGATTTTGGTTCTAAAGAAGGTGCTTTTTTTACTGCCATATTGACCTCAAAATTTTTAGATTATTTAACCCGTTTTTACATCTTTTTCGATCCTTGTCAATTAAAAAAACGTAGGAAGAATTTTTGTTGCAATCAAAGACGCGATCTTCTAAGATCACTACATTATCCCTATTCAAATCAATTTCTTACCATCAAGGAATAAGGAAGAAACATGTTAGAAGCCTTACCCCTCATCTTGGAAATACAAGAATTCGATATGCAAATGATTCAGCTCATGCGTGTCAAAAAAGAACGACAAAAAGAGCTAGATAATATTAATGCTGTAAAAGAAAATCTTAAAAAGCAGGCTCTTCTTAAAGAGAATGAGATCATTGAGCTTAAAAAGAATGTCCGCCTCGGTGAAGGGGAAGTGGCAGAAATCACTGCAAAACTTAAAAAGCTTGAGGCTCAACAAAATGCTGTCAAAAAGGTTGAAGAGTTCAATGCTTTGACGCACGAAATGGCGAGCACTGAAAGAGAGCGTACAGGTAAAGAGCAAAGATTAAGTGACTTACTCGACAGGCTGGCTGTTGAGGAAGATGCTTTGAAAGTTCTTAACCAAACTCTTGAGTCGACAATTGAGAATAGCAAAGCCATTGAAGTTGAGATCAAAGAATCCATTGAGAGAATCAACACCGAAGGGCGCGGTTTGAAAGAACAACGCGATCAGCTAGCTTCAGAGGCTGACCCAGAGGTTTTCAGAATTTACGAAAGATTACTCCGCAACAAAAAAGACCGCGTAGTTGTACCTATTGAAAATAGATGCTGCAGCGGATGTCATATCATGTTAACTGCTCAGGATGAAAACCTTGTCCGCAAAGGGGAACGCCTTGTGTTCTGCGAACACTGCTCGCGTATCCACTTCTGGCAAGAAAGTAAAGCCCTTGAGGGCTCAGCTGTTGCGACAAAGACACGTCGTCGCCGTTCCACGAAGAGCTAATTAATTTAGATATCTTGTATAATGATTTTTATCTGGGAAGACAGGCAATCGCTGCTACCTATAGTAGGAGAGGAAAGTCTGGACTTCGTAGGAGAGGATACCAGTGAAAGACTGGGGGCCGTAAGGCTACGGAAAGTGTAACAGAAAGCAAACCGCTGCAAGTCGAAAGACTTGCAGGTAGGCTGAAACGCCCATTTTGTGAATGGGCCCCACCTAGGGAAACCTAGGGGGCGACAAACCCTATCCGAAGCAAGACCGTGATGGGCAATACTGTTCTCCGCAGTGCTCAGAAAAGGTCGCTCGAGAATCTCGGTGACGAGGTTCCTAGAGGAATGATTGCCCGTTGGCCATTGGCCAGCCGACAGAATCCGGCTTAACGTCTTCCCAGACTCTTTTTTCACTCACATTCTTGAATTCCAATGACGAAGCGTCCGCTACGTCTGCTGCGTCTGCTGCGTCCGCTTTTTTGCTATTATTCTTTAGTTTTAATTACAATTTATTTAAAATTTATTTTCGTTTAATAACAATTAATTAATAATAGACATTAAATGCTGCCAACTCAAAAAATAGAACAATCTCCGCAATCTCCGCAATCTCCGCAATCTCAGCAACAGTTATTTATGCAGTCTACTCCGAAATTTTCTAAATCGGAAAGATACATGCGCACAACTGGCATCGCTCTCATTCTTTTCGCAGGCTTAGTCTTTTCTGGATCGATTGTTTTAGCTCGAAAATTTCATCCGCTTATTGGAGGCACCTTCCTTCTTGGCATCCCTGCACTGGCTCCAGGACTCTTTTTTGTCCTCCGAAGTTATTGGGATGACCCTCGATACGTCAAAAGAATCGCAGAAAAAAACCGACACCACAGTTTTGAAGAGCTCGTTACCAAATTTACTTTTGAAAAAGTCTATTTAAAAATGTATGACCAGGCCACTTTGTCAGCCAAATTTGAAGAGCACGGAAAAAATACAAGCCTAAGCTATTGGCAATTGCATGCCTATTCAAAATATGATTTTTACAATACTACTGCTATCCGAAACATCTTCTTGCATAGACTCGAACACTTTTCGTTAAGCTATTTGCTTCAACAACCGTCAGGGGAAAATACTGTTAAAGCTCTAATTCATTATAACATTATCACTTTAGATGAGTTTAAAGCGCAATTCCTTGCAGAATCGCATAACATGAATCTCCATCAAGTCTTAACAGCTTTTACATGGACCCTATTTGATTTAGGAATCGCAGATCCACTAACCTATCGACAAAGTATCATAGAGGAAATGAATAACTTCCAAGGATCCCTAGAGAACTTTTTTCAAAGATATTCTGAAAAGGTTGTGACTTTAGGAATTTTACCTCACACCCATCCAATGTTGAAGGTTAAATTCTTTGATATGATGAAAAGATTGCCCTATTCCAGAATTCCTGCAAGTTTGTTGGATGAAAAGTATGATCTGGTTCCTGAACATGTTCGAGGACGTGTGAATGCCCTGTTAAGAAAAGCTAGCGAAATCAGTTGTTGGAATAGTCCTGAAACTCAAAGAGCCAAAGAGCGTTATTATCATCCTGATAACGAACCTACAATTAGCCTCACCTATAATTACACATATGACAACTCTTCTGGTAGATTCAATGATCTTGTTCGTCATGGCACCAGAGAAAATCCATTTTATTTTCGTAGAGACTTATATGAACAAGAAGTTCGTCAGGACGATACTGTTAGGCGTCCAGCCCGTATCCAGGCTGAAGTCGATGCCCCGTGGATTGCATATTTTAGTTCTTTAAGTTCTCAAAAATTGTCTTAATTGTACAAATCAAAATTCAATTAATATAATCTTAATTAATTTTATGATATAATATTTGCTGTTATATTAACTATTAAGGTGATTTATTATGGAAACCCTAACAAAAGTAACAAGTGGATCGTCTGAAAGATTAGTAGTTCCAAAAAATCATAAAATAGACGGCTCAAACTTAACCCTGCGTGTATGTGGCACAGCACTCTTTCTATTAGGAATAGCAGCCACGATTGGAGCATTTGCACTTGTTGTAAAAGTTGATACCCGTTGGGGCTATGCTCTTCCAGTAACATTTGCCACTGGTGCTTTTGGAATACTCCTTCTGAAAATGGAAAACGAATTGAGGAGACAGGCAAGGATAGCACATCATTTTAACCCTTCTGTGCAGTAGTAGTCTTGTTAGGTTACACAAATTAACCACGGAGTGCACGGAGGCACGGAGGAAGAACAAATAACGGATGGGATTTGTTTTCTTCCTCTGCGCCTCCGTCTCGACTTTAGCATTTTTTTGGAAGTCAGAAGTCAGAATATTGCATGCCCTGACATTAGCATTACAGCCCTAATACAGGAAAAACTTCAAATATTCTTCTGAATACTGGATTCTGTCTTCTGACTTCCTAATTATTCAAAATTCAACATTTTGTAGCAAAATGCTAAAGTCGTGTCCGTGCACACCTGATTAATTTTTAGGACAGCCTCTGGACGAAAAATTCATTTACACTACTTTTTCTATCTGCTACGGTGGGTCTATGGCACAAGAAGATAAAGACACCAATTTTCCTATCCATGTTGATAGCAAGTTGATCAACACTCTCCAAAAAATCATTTCTTATGGGTTAAAAGTTTTAGCTTGCTTAATGTGTACCGTCATCCTCTGGACGATTGCAGATCTTACACTTTATATTTTTAAAACAATGGTTGAACCTCCCTACTTAACATTTACTCTAGAAGAAATACTCGCGACTTTCGGAAGCTTTCTTATTGTTCTTATCGCCATAGAAATTTTCATAAATATCATCCTCTATTTTAAAAAGAACACAGGCCATGTTCGTCTTGTTTTAGCTACAGCGTTAATGGCAATCGCACGAAAAGTGATTATCCTTGATTATGATAACGCTTCTAATTCGCAACTGTTTGCAATTGGTGCAGTAATAGCTGCATTAGCTGTTGCTTATTTGCTAGTTATCTACGCTAATAATAAATTAGAATCATCTGAAAATACAAAATAGTTGATCTCTAACAAAGTTTGTGATAAAATGAGTTCAGCTATACAAAAAAGGTCCTACAATCATGTCTAGCTGGACATTTCCACAGTTGACTTCTGACGCTTCGGCATTACGCCGCTTCGTCCTGTCTGCTTCCAGCTTAGTCGTCGTCGCTCTCATTCTTATTCTTGTCCGATAAGGACATAATATAACACACCCCCTACATTTTTCTTTTTTTGAGTCCAAGAAGCCAAGAGCTTCTAAGACTATTGTTGGCTATATGCCAAAACGCGAATTGTTCGATTTAATTTAAAAAAATTTATATGGAGATTTTGTTATGGAACCCACGTCGGGAAAATATGATGTCCCAGTGGCAAGTTATCAACCAGGGACTCATCCAAACAATAATGTAGTGGAACAAGTGTTCCAGGGCGCAACTAAAGCTGTATTTCCTTCTGTAGCAGCGATGTGTGTTTATCATCCGTTGTATTGTGTTAAAACAATGCTGCAAGCTGATGCCGCTAAAAATATGCGTGAAGTAGCTCAAAAAGTGATGAAGGATCCAAAGATCCTTGTTCGAGGGATGGGAACAAGCGTATTCTGTTCTGTGCCTTTAGCAGTTGTCGGGGCTATAAACGATTATGCTGCGAAATGGTATGGAGGCGTAGTCAAACGTGACCTGACAGAAACAGAAAAAATGTACGCTGCCATGGGCGCTTCTGCAAGCGGTGGCGTCTTTGCAACTGTTTTTGATCAGGTTGTTGTCAGACAACAATTAAGTGGAGACAGTTTTGTCAATGCATGCGGTTTTGTTCGAAAGAACGGAATAAAAGGTTTTTGGGTTACTGTAATCCGGGAAACTAAATTCGGTTTGTTCGTATTTGGCGTCTCACCTTGGGCAAATAAAAAGATCCGGCAATGTTTTGCGGGAGAAGGCGCATCAATAGATTATGCAACAGCAACTGTAACAAGTTTGGTTTGTGGAGTCTTTGGGGCTGTTATCTCACAGCCTACGGATGTGATCAAAACAAAAGTCCAAAGCAATGTGGGAATGACCTATTCAAAAGCTGTTAGAGATTTGTCTTCTCAAGGTATGAGAGCTTTCTTTAAAGGTTTGGTGCCACGCGCTATAGGATTTGCTGTCGTAACAAATGTGATCACTGTTGCTAGACAGGTTTTAGACCAAGTATTTGACAAAAAACAAAAATAAGTATATAATCTTGGGAGTCAATGACTTCCAAGATTTGATTTGGAGATAAAATGCAGACATCAAATGTAGCTAAGATGCAGACAACTAATTTATTGAATATTTTCGCCGCAGGTTTTGCGATGTTCTCGATGTTCTTCGGGGCCGGAAACCTTGTTTTTCCACTAGCGGCAGGTCAATTTGCTCAAAATAATAATTTATATGCAATTACTGGACTTCTCATTACTGCTGTGGGTGTCCCATTTCTTGGTTTATTAGCCATTACACTCTTTGATGGGGATTATAAAAAATTCTTTGCAAGAATCGGGCGCGTTCCCGCTATGATCATCATTGGGATTATCTTTGCCGTGATCGGTCCCTTTGGCGCAATGCCTCGCTGCCTAGCATTTGCCTATTCGACCACATCACCCTATCTTCCGGGCGTCAGTTTGCCGGTATTCAGTTTTTTTAGCTGTTTGCTAGCTTTTGCGCTGACTTACCGGAAAGTGAGCATTGTGGGGGTTCTAGCCTATGGGTTGACCCCCTTAAAAATATTAGCGATGGCTTATTTGGTCTTTGTAGGCTTCTTGACGGCAACTGTACTTAGCGGTGAGCCTGTACCTGCTTCGACGACATTCTTCCATGGTCTTAATCTAGGCTATCAAACTATGGACCTGTTGGCTGCTTTCTTTTTCTCCTCTGTTGTGATATTTAGCTTGAAACAACAGGTAGTACATGAAAATGAGGACCATGCTAAGTCCATTTTATTCTGGCAGGCATTGAAGGCTGGAACAATCGGCATGGCGTTGCTTGCAATTACCTATACAGGTCTTAGCTATATCGCTGCTATGCATAGTTCTCACATTGCAGAAACTCCTCCAGAAGGATTGCTGGGAGCACTTGCAACTCATTTAATGGGAGGTTACGCAGGCTTAATGGTCAGTATGATCGTTGTGATGTCATGCTTGTCCACTGTAATTACATTGACAGCAGTATTCTCTGATTACGTAAGCGAGGAGCTGACAGGTGGTAGAGTAAGTTATAGATGGGGATTAGTGATAACACTTGCATTAACATATGCAATCTCGACACTAGAATTTTCAGGGATCGTAGCATTCTTAGGCCCAATCTTGCAGGTGATGTATCCTGCATTGATCGCTTTAAGCTTATTGAACATTGCTCACAGCCTTTTCAATTTCAAGCCTGTTAAGGCTCCTGTAGCGGCCGTATTCTTAATAACTTTATTCCTTCATTTTTGGGGCTAAATCATTGATCCTTAATTAAAAATTGTTTAAAATAGATACAACTTTTAATTAAGGATCTTTCATGTCCTCAGCCGTTACTCCGAAACTTTTTATTCCTGCAGTTGACAAACCTACGCCGCGCAATGAACAGGTGAAGAAGTATGTAATCGGTGCAGTCTGCGTTTGCAGCGTCATTTTGATCGGAGGTGTTTCAGCATTGTCCTCAGGGAAACTTCCACACATTCCTAAGATTGTTGTTTTGGCAGGCACATTTGTTTTTGGTGCAGGCGGGTTTATCGGATGTTACATCGCAATGAAAAAACTTAAGACTGTAAATGACCACTATGTAAAGGGTGAAGAGAGAGGGTATACAGCTCTTTCTTATGCTGTGGAAAAGGGAAAAATTCATGTAATAAAGCGAGAACTATGGTTTGGGGCCAATCCGTTTGCGCCAAGCAAAGAGGGATCAGCTTTAGATATAGCTTTAAGTAAAGAAGAGCCTCAAAGAAAGAGGATTTTAAATCTATTTAGGGGTTATAATTATGATGTCGACAGGCATTCAACACATTGATTCTAGGCCTGATTATCAAATTCGTGCTGACAGACATACAAGAAACTGTGCGATTGCTGCTGGAGCATTTCTCACAATCAGTGTTGTGGGTGGAATTGCCGCAGCAGTTATATTAAGGGCTCAAGGACATCCTATCAGTTCAAGTTTTATACCTTTCGCCTCAGGTTTAGGTCTCGCTGCAGTGGGTGGAGGAGCATCAATAGGCCTAAGATATTACATTCAACACATTGATGATCGTTATAACAGAGAAGAAGCTAACCATACAGATTGCTTGCGTTATGAAGAAACTCGGTTAACTCAATCAATAAGGCAAAGGAAGCACTTTTGGTCATGGATATACTTAGTATTGGGTGCGAATCCCGATGTTAAAATTAAAAATTTAATTACTAATGAAAATCAAACTTGGGCACATCCCATACATTTAGCGGTTCTTAATTGTGATTCCAAGGCTGTTAAGCTTCTGCTCCAGTTTGGGGCACATCCAGATGTAAAAGATTCTTCTAATCTCACTGCTTTGAATTTAGCTACTCTTTCCGCTCCTAGCCACGGCGATTTAGATGTCCCAACGGCAATAAAAAATTTAGATGAAATTAAAAAATTACTAAATTTAAATAAATAGTGATATTTATTAGCAGATCCCAACCAAGCTAAGCCTGGATCAAAAGATAGACCGCTATATTATGTTCGTAACGGCGATCAGAATAGCATGTATCAAATGCTTCAAAGTTACGGCGCAATTTAAACAAGACGTTACAAAAACAGAGCCGCTGCGTTTGCGAAACCGTGGCTCTGTTTTTGAAAAGTAACTCGTGTCCTTACATTCTTAGGAGTTATTTAAAGACAAGTAGCCCTATTAATGCCTTCAAAAAATTCTGTGCGAAGAATTTCGTTAGTCTCAAAATCTCCTCGCAAAACGTTTGTCACAGTATGGCTGTGAGGATCTTCAATCCCTCTTGCAATAACGCAAAAATGTCTACAAGTCATCGATACAGCAACATTTTCTGTATCCAATAATATCGACAACGAATCCGCAATTTGTGCAGTCATTCTTTCTTGCAGCTGGGGTCTTCGTGCAAAATAGCGCACAATTCTAGGAATTTTAGAAAGACCGATAATTTTCCCTTTTGGAATGTAGCCTACAAAAGCGACTCCTTCCATTGGTACAAAATGGTGTTCACAAAAACTGATAAAAGTAATCTTGACTAGGACAAGATGTCCCTTTTGTTCGTGATGGAAGTCATCTGTGAAAAAACTCACTTCTGGAAAAGTTTTTTCATCCAATCCCGAAAACACTTCCTTAACATACATCCTTGCCACACGTTCAGGAGTTCTTTCCAGAGAAGGATCGGTCATGTCAAGACCCAAAACTTCCATGATCTCTTTAAATCTTGTAGAGATATATTCAATTTTCTTCTCATCACTCATTTGTGGAGGAGCTTTCGCTAAAGGTGATGGAAAACTTGTTACAGCTGGATTTTTTTTCATTTTGAACCTTTCTTAGCTAAATATTCCTCTAAGTTTCCACCAAAAACATGAATACCATCATCTTCAAATGCTATGATCTTTGTGGCAACTTTATCAATGAGGTCGCGGTCATGGCTAGCTACAACTACAGTCCCTTTATATTCGTTAAGGCCCCATGCTAAAGCGGACACTGCTTCAAGATCTAAGTGGTTATTGGGTTCGTCAAGAATAAGGGTATTATGATCTGTCAACATCATCCCAGCCATGATCAAGCGGGCTGTTTCACCTCCAGAAAGACCCGCTACCGGCTTGAATGCGTCATCTCCGGAAAATAACATCTTGCCCATCGCACTTCTAATATCTTGATCGTAGATCCCTGTACGACGTTCTTTGAGCCAATCAAAAGCGGTTTCTTTACCCTTTTTATTGACGATTTCACCATGGTTTTGTGGAAAATAAGAAATCTGTACTTGGTGTCCAGGTTCAACTTTACCTTTATCTGGCTGCATGACAAGAGCAAGCATTTTTAGAAGAGTGGTCTTACCCCTTCCGTTGTTACCAATGACCCCTACCTTATCGCCTCTATCAATTTCAATCGTGAAGTTCTTAATTACATTGTTGTCGTCATATGATTTTGAGATATGATCGACCTTTAAGATAAGTTTTCCGGGTTGTTTCTCACCAGGTATGAACCTAATGTAGGGGCGTTGGATATTCGATTTTTTGAGCTCCTGCGGCTGTAAACGATCGATCTCTTTCAAGCGCGATTGCACTTGGCTAGCACGAGTTCCTGCTCCAAATTTAGCAACAAACTCCCTTAACTGTGCAATTTTCTTTTCTTTTGATTTTGCCTCTAACTCAGATCTTTCCCTGACAGAAGACTTTGCAACAATCATCTCGTCGTAATTTCCTGGGTAAAGAATAATTGTTTCGTAGTCGATATCTGCAATATGTGTTGTGACAGAGTTTAAGAAATGGCGGTCGTGAGAAATAACGATGAGTGTGCCCTTGTAGTTGAAAAGGAATTTCTCCAGCCAGCCGATCGACTCGAGATCCAAATGGTTGGTCGGTTCATCAAGCAGCAGCGCTTGCGGCTCGCCAAATAACGCTTGGCAGAGTAAAACCCTGAACTGGGCATCCGTAGGAATTTCGTGCATCTTTTGGTGGAAATACTCCTGTGGCAGCCCCATCCCTGCAAGGAAGACTTCGGCATTTGACTCTGCTGAGTAGCCATCTTCTTCTGCAACAATTCCTTCAAGTTCGCCAAGACGCATACCAACTTCATCTGTCATCTCAACATCATAAAGTTTATCACGCTCTTTAAGAGCATCCCAGAGGCGCTTATTACCCATAATTACAACATCTACAACAGTAAAGTCGCGGAAATCTTCAATATTCTGTCTTAAGATACCTACTTTGTCAGGAAGCGTTACAGAACCAGAAGTAGGTTCGTCCATTCCCATAATGATTTTAAGCAGTGTTGTTTTACCAGATCCATTAGGGCCTGTTAATCCGTAACGGTTTCCTGCGTTAAAAGTTATGGTGACGTTTTCAAAGAGAATCCTGGTTCCGTAACTTTTCGATAATTTATTGAGTGTAATCATGAGTCTGCCTTAGCCAAAAAAATTACCAATACCATAACACTTTTATGCATATCCCTCAAGCGCGAGGGTGTGTATTTTCATACACTTCTTTTTTCAGCTTCGGTGTTACATGGGTATAGATGGTTGTTGTGGAAAGAGAGGTGTGCCCTAGCATGGTTTGAATAGTTTTAAGATCCATCCCGTTTTCCAGCCAATGAGTAGCTATGGTATGGCGTATTGTGTGCGGAGTAACTTTACCAGCAATGCCTGTTGCTTTAAGATACCTTTCGAAATTACGATCGAGAGATCTTGGAGTCAAACGCGTGCCAAGTTTGTTTAAAAAGACGGCATTTTTGTCTTGTTCAGCGTTGTGGCCATCGATAGTGACATGACGTTCAGGATGGTTTAGATAGGCCTGCAGCCATTCTGAGGCATTTTTTGTGATAGGGACAACCCGCTCTTTTTTCCCCTTGCCTTTGAGCCTGATTAAAAATTCATCAAAATAGCAATCTCCTCTGTTCAGGCCAATGAGTTCGCTCGCACGGAGCCCTGAGCTGTAGAGAAGTTCCATGATAACCCTGTCGCGAAAACCGAGATAATTTTTGGTGTCGGGTTGTTCAAGGAGTCTGCAAACTTGTTCATAGTGCAATGAAGAGGGGAGATTACGGTCGATTTTGGGATTCTCGAGGTCTTCCGTAGGGTTGATATCAATCAGTTTTTGGTGGTGCGCAAATTTGAAAAATGTTCTTAACGAAGCGAGTCTTCGGGCAACGGTTTTTCTACTTTTGCCTTGAACGTTTTGTTGAGCTAGGAAGTCGCGGATCGATCTTCGATCAACATTTTCCAAGCTGGGATCTTGTGCAAATATCCTAAATGTTTCGAGATCAATGCCATAATTTCGAACAGTGTGGTCAGAAGCGTTTTTCACCGCTTTAAGATGTTCTAGAAATTCTTT
This sequence comes from Parachlamydiaceae bacterium, assembly GCA_039806825.1. Taxonomy (GTDB): domain Bacteria; phylum Chlamydiota; class Chlamydiia; order Chlamydiales; family Parachlamydiaceae; genus JBDHQB01. Next base: position 59,207 of record JBDHQB010000014.1, read on the forward strand.
TAAAACCTTTGAGTACATAATTAAATTCCAAATTTTAACTTAGAATACAGAATTAATGATTAATTCCGATAAAAATTAACCACGGAGAGCAGGAGAAGAACAAAGGAAATGGACAGCCAGGGACGGACTAAGTGGACGAAGTGGACCTAGTGGACAAAGTGGACTGGCAAATAACAATTTCTTCTTTGCCAGTCCACTTTGTCCACTTCGTCCACTTAGTCCGTCCATGGCTGTCCATTTCCTTTGTTCTTCTCCTGCTCTCCGTGGTTAGTTAGAACGTTAGAGTAATATGGATTATGGGTTCTTTGGAAAGGGGAACGTCTTTAGATCTTCAGCAATGAAGGTATTTGGGAAAATGGGTCTTGCTTCATTCTCAAAATCTTGTAGATTTAAGTACCTTGCAGAAAAGTGGGTTAAAATAAGTTGCTTAGCATTAGCTTCTCTAGCAATTGTTGCGGCTTGTTTAGCGGTCAAATGGTAATGGCTATGGGCTAGGTCTTTATGCTCTTCGAGATAAGTGCTTTCACACAGTAATAAACGGGCATCCTTAGCAATGTCGATTGCATTTTGACAGTAGCGGGTATCAATTACCACAGCAATGCTGTCTCCTTTTCTAATCCAACTGACATCATCGAGTTGAACTGTCTTTCCATTGATAAACAAACTTCCTTTTTCTTGAAGTTCTTTAACAAGAGGTCCTTGAATACCAAAATCTGCTAACTTAGATTTATCAAATTTTCTAGTGTCCGCTTCAGTGACACGCCACGCAATATTGTCAACTCCATGGTCTAAGAACGCTGCTTCGATGCGGAACTTTCCATCATCCTCTACCAAGCCCTCAGAAGACACAGGATGTTCAACAACTTTAATCGTTTCATGATACATCGTGCCATAACGGAGCCTATCAAAATATTTCTTGCCTGTTGCAGGGAAATAGCAATGGATAGGATGGGTCACTTTGTCCAAATTCAAACGCATGAGCATCGAACCAAGCCCAAGACAATGGTCGCCATGAAAGTGAGAGATAAAAATTCGAGTCACTACAGGCGGAGCAATGTTCGCAAAAATGAATTGCCGTTGTGTCCCTTCCCCTGGATCAAAAAGGAGTCCTTCATCGTTCCAACGGACAATATATGCACCGTGGTTTCGTTGCCGCGTGGGCTGTTGGCTTGAACAGCCAAGGATTGTGATATCTCGAGCGCTCATTTGGAATAAGTAGGTTAAAAAACTTTGATGATTTTACCATGTTGACTAATTATTTGCTTACTGTTCTTTTATAGGAAAACAAGGAAAATTTATGAAGGATTCGGATGGGCAGTTAGAATTGGCACGTGAACGAACTCTATTGGCTATTGAACGCAATCGCTTAGCGGCGTTAAGGACATATAATGCTTGGATTAGGACCGGGCTTGCAGGAGTCGGTGGAGGAATTGCTGTGATTAAATTTGTCCCTTTTTCAAGTGAAACCCATCGTATGGCAGCAGATTTGATTGGGGAGTTCTTGATTTTATGGGGGATTGCCATCTTTTTTTATGCATTATATGAATATATAAAGAACTGTAAAGATTCCGATTCTCGTCCAGCCTACACCCCCATGATTTTGATCACATTGTCTTTGGTAGTTGTTTCATTTCTCCTCTTTCTTATCGTCAAACAATAACGGAGGGCACAGAGGGCAAGGAGAAGAACATAGAACACGAAGACGGAATACAGAATACAGAAGTCAGAAGTCGGAAGAAGGCTCCAGGGCGCTCTGCGCGAGCAATCAATCGTTGTGCCTTCTTCCGACTTCTGTCTTCGTGTTCTATGTTCTTTCTCCGTGATCTCAGTGCACTCCGTGGTTAATTATTTCCAGGCGAAGAAAGGAAGACGACCCAGAATAGCCCCAAGAGCCAATCCTGTCAGGTGGGCAGTGTTTGCAATTCCTGGAGAAATCGATGTGCCAGTCGAGACTTCAACTGCAAAGGAAACCAACTGAAAAAACAGCATTCCAAAAATGAAGACGTAGATAAAGATCTTTGTCATCCTATCAAAGCGATATCCTTCCCATGCTGCCAAATCTTGCCTTGTGGCAACAAAAGTGATCATTGCACAAAGAATACCTGAAAAACCTAAGAAATTTGAGCCGGTCATTAAATACTGCGTTGTATTGACAATGATACCAGTCGCCAAAATGAAAAGGAGATAGCGGAGGCCTCCAAGTTTATCTTCCATCTGTCTGCCGAGGGCATAAAGCCACAACATATTGAACAAAATATGGAAAATGTCACCATGAAGTAAGGCAGGTGAAAAAAGTCTCCACACTTCACCCTGACTTATTTTTTCGAAGAGGGGCACATCAGGTACATGAAAAGTGTGAGTTTTAAAATACTCCAAGATCGAATGATAGAATCCTTGCCAGTAATTTAGGCTTAAAATCTTTGCTAGAGTGTTCTCTGCGTCGATTGGAAGCTCTTGGGGGTTTAAAACCTTTTCTGGGGTGTATTTTTCAATAAAATTATTAAAGAGCTCATAGGGGAGGGGATAGTCAAAAGCAAGTGTTTGTTTAATGGGTGAAGCATAAAAGGGTGTTAAGGGAAGTGTAGAGGGTACAGGCCAATTTTCAGGTTGCGTAAGAGCCTCCATTAAAAACAAAAGGGAGCACAACATAATAATGTAGTAGGTAATCCTACCGACAGGTTCTGTTTCTCTGACAACTTGTGAGATATTTACAATTTTAGAAGGTATTTCTGCGATTTTTTCTTTTTGAGGGATTTTTAAAGAACGGATGTTCGATTCCGAAGGGGCAAACAGGGGATCTTGCGGGTTTTGCTCATAGGCATTTAAGATCTCTTGAGCTCTGTCTACTTGCTCTTCATCGATGATCCACAGCCTAAAGCTCAATGTGCCATAGGTGGAATCACCCCAATCTGTATGCTTAACAGGTTCAAATTCGAAGTCAATATTTTCTCGGCTTAAAGCTTGAGAAAGTAGTGATGCATCTCTTTCATTATCGACTGTTCCGATTAAGCGCATGCATTATCCTTTCTTTTCGATGTCGATAATTTTTGAAATAATATTAGAGGTTGCGAGCCCCGGGATGCGATCCACAAGGTGAACTCTCCCGCCGTTTTGTTTTACTGTCATTGCCTCAATACAGTTTTCACCATATTCAATGCCGTTGACATGAACATCTGGACGAATAATTTCGAGAGTATTTCTAGGGTCCGTTTCGTCGAACCAGGTAATATAATCAATGCAAGCAATGGCAACCATCATGTCTATTCTATATTGAAGGGGAACAATCGGTCTATCAGGGCTTTTATAGGCTTTAATGGATTGATCCGTATTAAGCGCCACAATCAGAATATCTGCCTGTTTTGAAGCTTCGAAAATGATATGCAGATGCCCGGCATGCATAAGGTCAAACGATCCATTCAAGGTTGCAATGCTCTTTTTTTCTTTTCTGATTTCAGCAATCTTTTGAGAAAGGTGTTTTGGATCGATCAATTTGCTATGCCTATAGCTGTTCCAGTCAATTCTCATCTGTAACCTATTTTTGGAAGAGCAATTTTTACCACTTCGTCGTAGTGTTCGACAAAATGGATCGTCAATCCTTTCTTGATGTAAGCAGGTAGTTCATCATAATCCCTTGCATTATCTTTAGGGAATATTAGAATTTTTAATCCTGACCGTTTTGCCGCCACAACTTTTTCTTTGACTCCACCGATTGCAAGGATCCTTCCTGTCAATGTAAGCTCTCCTGTCATCCCTAAGTTGTCCAACACACTCGTATTTGTGATGAGTGACAACATAGCAGTAACCATTGTGATCCCTGCAGAAGGTCCATCTTTTGGTGTTGCACCTTCAGGAATGTGAAGATGCACTTGAGATTTTTCAAAGAAAATGTACTCAGGAGCATATCTTGGCAATGCGCTATGGAGATAGGTCCAAGCGATCTCAGCGGATTCTTTCATCACTTGACCTGCTTGTCCTGTAATCTTCATTTCCGTTTTTTCACCGGCGACTTTAATCGCTTCAACATAAAGTGTCGCTCCGCCTAAGGCTGTCCAGGCTAGTCCTGTGCAAACTCCGATCGGTGTTTTTTCATAAAATCTGTCGCTAGTGAAAACAGGCTTGCCTATGTATTCATTGAGCTCATTCGTTGTGATCTTATACTTATGATAAGACTCCCTTTCTTTGAGCTCTTTTGTTTCATGTCCCTTTTTCCCTTTCTTCGTTTTACCGTTTCTTCGCTCTTCCTCTTCTACGATTTTCATCGCAACTTTTCGCAAAATCTTTTTAATCAGATTTTCAAGGTTACGCACTCCTGCTTCACGGGCATATCCATTGATAATTGTTTTGAGGGCATCAGGAGTAAATTCCACGTCAGTAGACTTCAATCCCATTGTTTTGCGGTTGTGAGGAATCAAATACTTTTTAGCGATCTCCACTTTTTCTTGTAGAATGTATCCTGAGAGTCGCATGATATCCATTCTGTCCTTTAATGGGTCAGGGATGGTATCCAACACGTTTGCAGTGACAACGAATAAAACGTCAGAGAGGTTGACACGAACGTCCAAATAATGATCTAAGAACTCCACATTTTGTTCAGGATCCAAAACTTCAAGCAGTGCAGAGGCTGGGTCGCCTTGGTAGCTGCTTCCCATTTTGTCCACTTCATCAAGCATGATGACAGGATTCATTGTTTGGCAATATTTTAAGGCTTGAACCAATTTTCCTGGCATCGCTCCAATGTAGGTCCGTCGGTGGCCCTTGATCTCTGCTTCGTCGCGCATCCCGCCAACTGAAAAGCGATAAAATTTGCGGTTCAGAGCTCTGGCGATACTTTTTCCGATACTGGTTTTACCCACTCCTGGTGGTCCTACAAGGCAGATAATGCTTCCACGCACTCCGCCTGCCAATTTACCCACACCAATAAATTCGAGGATCCTTTTCTTAATATCTTCCAAGCCGTAATGGTCGTGTTCCAAAATCTTTTCAGCTTCGTTTATATCATGAATATCGGTACTTTTAATTCCCCAGGGAATGGATGTTAGCCAATCAAGATATCCTCTTGAAACGGCGTATTCAGCAGATTGAATTTCCAGAGCGCTTAATTTTTCAAGTTCCTCTGTAATCACTTTTTGGATATCTGTTGGAACAGTTAACTTCTTGAGGCGGTTCTCAAACTTTTCCCTGTCCATCGATTTGTCATCACGTTCGATTCCAAGCTCTTTTTTGATGGTCTTGAGCTGTTCACGAAGGAAAAAGTCCTTTTGACTTTTTGTGATCGTTGATTCAATCTTTTGGGTAATGCTGTTTTGAAGGATGCTAAGGTCGAGTTCTTTTTTGAGTAGTACAAGGGCCTTGTCAATTCTGTTTTGGATATCGAAGGTTTCTAAAACTTCTTGTAGTTCTTCTCTCGAGGCAGTTGTCAAAGCTACAGCGAAGTCTGCAAGCTTTCCTGGCTCGGTGAAGTCGGAATGGCCTAAAAAGATTTGCAGTTCTTCTTTAAACAGGGGATTAAGCTTTAAGAGTTCCTTGATCGTCGCAATGATACTTATCGCGTAAGCTTTAAGCTCTTTTGAAAGCGCAGGATTGTCTTCGTGGTATTGTATTTTAGCTTTTAAAAGTTTACCTTCACTGAGGGATTTTTGGATTTTGAACCGTTTCTCCATGTTCAAAACGACTTGCGCCCCCCCTTTTTCCATGGGGATAATCCGTAAAATCCGGGCCATAACCCCGACATTGTACATGTCTTTAAATTTGAGCTTATAAAGGTCAGCGGTTTCTGACTTTGTCAATAAAAGGCCAACGCTTTTATGTTCGGTATGAGAAATTTGTTTGAGAGCTTCGTAATAGGGACCCGGCTCGATAACCAATGGTGCTGCCATACCGGGGAAAAAAGGTCTTCTTAAAAGGGGAAAAACATGGAGTATATCTGGGGCCTCACTCTTCTTAACAATGCTGGCCACCTCTTCTTCTAATGAACTCATGACTGCGTCTTCCAAGTCTTGATCATACGCATTTTCTTCGTGATTTTTATTGTCCAAAATTTTGCCTCGTTTGAATGATTCCTGCTATTTTAGATAGAAGTCTTTAAGATTTCAACACCGATCGATTGGGGCTAACAAACCTCATTTTACGAAAGATTTGACATCACAACCAATAAATTATTTTAAAACTGCACTGTATGAGCTAAAGTCCTTGCTCTCAATGGGAAATGTATGGTACAATACTACTTTAAAAAATTTTTAAAATGAGAAATTTATGGTCGATGCATCCATAACGTCAATGAGTGAAAAGCCTTTTCTTTCCAGCACAGGAAAACAAAGATCCGGAGCAGCCTGTGTGGGCGTCGGCGCCGTGGCTTTAGCGGTAGGGGGGTTGTTCTTAGCAATCTACTTTAACAAGGGTATTGCTTCATCGATGAATTTAGGTCATTTAAACCATTCATTATTAGGTCGTATCGCCATAGGCTTGCCTCTTGCAGGGGGTACTCTGATATTTTCAGGGGGTGTGGTTTTTATTTGCGTGAGCAAACGGAAGGTTCATGAATCTGATGCTGAAAATAGACTTTTAGAGGCTAAGGTCCTTGTTCCAGGGGTATTGAAAACTTCTGGAAGTTCTTCTGAAACTTCATCACCAGCTGCATCTCCTTTGCCTTCAATTCATTCCAATACACCTCCTGACACTGAAGGGACAAATAATAGAGAAGACTCTCCACCACCTCCAACGCCACCGCATACTCCTCCACCCTCCGAACCCTCAGCAAATCCTCCCACAAAAACTGAAGAGTCAGCTTCAGAGCCTCCCATTGCGCCCCCAAAAAATGAAAGTAAGCTGGCACCACCTACATTGCCTGTTCTATTAGTCAATCAAGCAAATGAACAGACAGAGGCAATAAAACTTACTCCTGAAAACTATCTAAAATATAAAACGGAGTTAGCTAAGACTCCAAGTGAACAAAATCGCAATTTTATAGATAACATTAATGCAGCCCTTAACTCAAGAATAGATAAAGCATTTACTAAAGCATTATGGGTTCACGAAAGGTTTAAAGAGCTAGAAATAAAAACAGCTGCGATAAAGGACGATCATATTGTCGTTGATCCCCGAACACTAGTTATGGCACGTGAAATATGCCAAGGCTTAATTGAAGGTTTATCAATATGGCTGCCTGAGGAAGAAAAATCTAGATTCCTCCAAGCTATTTTGGTCGGTAACAGGGAAAAAACATATCTAATCAAGTTAGACTCTTCATCTCCAAAAATAATTGAAGGGGTTTCTATTGAAAAACCTGGGGAATTTTCTCTTTTTGGCTATTTTGGAAATCCTTTCGCAAAATCTCTAGAAACGGCAGTTTCTGGATTTACTGAAGTGTTAGCAGGTAAAAGAAATCATCAATATACAATCGATAAGAATGCCTTAGTTTCATATTTCACAAGTTTATCGGAAGAAGAACGTCAAGAAAGCTTAAGAAGGCTTAGAGCTAGTGAATTATATAATAATATTCTAAAGGTCTTAAATACTAACAATACACTAGAGATCCCGAGAAAAATATTTGAAAAAGTAGCTCCAAAAGACGTTGAAGATAAGAGAAGAATTGACCTTTTTGTTAGCGAAATGGGGTCTGCATCAGCAAACGATGATATACAGGAATTCGTCACTTTTAAATATATCGAGCTCATTTTTGCTGTTGGAAATTTCAATCACGAACAGTTTGAAAAAGAAATAAAAAAGCAGCTTGACCATCACGCAAACCTATCCCATGAGTCCAGATCTCACCTTTTAATTTCTTCTAAACCCTCCCAATTCAAATTCGACGAAAAATTTGAAACGATCAATGTTATAACTCAAACACGTCTTGAAGATCATCTAAATACTGAAACCTTTGCATTCGAGTCAAAATTAATCGTCAAAGATCCGGTAAAACTAGGTAAATGCAATTTAAATCTCTTTAATGATCATGTTATTGACTCAAAGACTTCTAATGAGTCAATCTTGACAACGGGCGAATATCTTAATCCGACAATGAACAACACTGTAAAAGAAGAGATCCAAGAACGCTCAAGTAAGCTGACTAATAAATTAAAAACGTATAATGCTTCTTTAGAAGACAAAGACCTTATTGAAAAGCTGAAACATTCAAGGTTAGACGTTGCATTATTGATTACTTATATCAGAATGCACGTGGATGGAACAGGGGTTAGATTTGAAAAAGACGATAAGGCACTCCTTGCTTGTTTAGCAGTTATCAATATTGCAGAAGCAGTTTTGGAAGGGATTTCAAAGTTTAGATCCAAAAAAATTCAAAAATTAATTGAGAAGCATCAGAACTATACTCAAGTATTGAAAGCAGGATTAAAAGTCTGCTTACAACAAACACAAGCAGAGAAAGCTAATGTTCAAACTGTGCGAAAACTCAAAACAAAAAAATATGCAATCTGCTTGCAAACACTGAGAGACAAGTTGCAGCAGATTATTGAAAATGACCCTTATTTGAAAGCGAACTATGGGAACATACAAAAATTAAAGGACTACGCTGATCGTAATAAAAATGATAGGGCTTCTCAGACATATTGGGGAATGGTGTGGGACTATGCAAGATGGGCAGGAGAAAAGGCTAATGTTGTAAGCCCTGAGAAGAGAGACCCATGCAATGAATTCTTTATTGCCCTCTCAGTAATTTGTGATGCTCTTTTGCAAGATCGATCAGTCGATGATAAAGCAGATAAATATGAAGATGACCTACATCTTAATAATGTCCGCCACCAATACCTGAAACTCTTTCTGCCCTCCCTTTCGCATGGGATTGGACTTTTTGAAGATGACGATCAACTAAATGATAGAAATAGTCCGTTAGCTAAGTTCAAAGAGTTTAAAGTCATCTTTCAAGAACTTGCCTATCATATGTATAGCAGCATCAATTTAGATGAAAATTTATTCGAGTTGCTTGATGCATTCTCTGAAGATAAAGGCAGCCCAAAGGTATCTCGTCCTGGTGAGCATCCTCTTATTGCTGGGTTGAGAAAATGTTATGAAGATTTTGCTGGTCTGGACAGCACTCAAGCAGCGCCATTTCTTGATAGAACATGGAGAAGCGCAAAAAATAATAACCACATTTTTTATGCTAATCACGAAGGGAACCCCACACATGTTTTGTGTACCATTACAGTGACAAATAAAGAGAAACAAGAGAAACAAATCGTTGTAAAGTCTTATGGTTCACCCACAGTTGAAAATGGAAAGGGCTCGGCAAAAATTTGCAATGAATTTAAAGCGCATCTGGATGTAATGACCAATAAGAAACAAAAGCATTTGCATGTCTCTTACCAAAACTTTATTCCAGTCCCTTCTTTTATGGGAACTGGCTATTACTTAAGCAAGTCAGATGAGTTTGATCGAAGCAAAGCAATTGTCGACTTACAGGACGAGGAAAGGTTTTTCAATACTTACTATAGTATTGTCTGTGCAAAAGATTCTGACTTTTATCATCAAAAGGGTGGAGCACCAGGACTTTATTCAAGTTATAAAGATCAGCTTTTATTCCAATTTTTTGGCCATTACGGAAGAGAGAAAGATGGATGTATGCTCCCTGATAAAGACATAAGAACTCAAACAGGTTGTTATATTCCAGATAAAATCGCCAAACTATATAAAAATGAAGAGGGCGGGATTAAAAAGGTCTTTTCAGGAATTGCTGATGACATCCATCAGATCATTTTTGATGGTAAGGAAAACTTAACCGTTGATGAAAAGAAAAAATTTACAGAGCTATTCTACTCAGCAATTGTGATGAGAATTGCGATGGATATTAATGTAGATTCTTTGAGCGGTGTTTGCAAGGACATGATCGACAGAGGAATGATGGCAGTCGTCAGACTTTATGGTTTAATCGCCGCTTCAAAAGGCACATCTTACGCTAATAAAATTTTTGAGAGGCGCCTAAAGGCCTATACAATGATTCGAGCCTATCTTGTCCGAAAACGAGCTCCTTTATCTGAAAGATTTGACAGAATGATTGAGGACTATGCCTTTATTCTTGCCAACCAAGAGAAGGTCATACGTTTATTTAAAAAGCTATATCCTAATGTTGAATTTAATCTTTCTTAAAGGAAAATCATAATTTCACCAGTGTTGCCTGCGGTCAGGGCAACGGCGGTAGCTCCACTTCGTTCCGCCACCGCATTCCAGGCGCTTCGCGAGTTTGCATGGGCGCGCTGGCACGAAATTGTAGTGGTATATCTTATTCAACTTGCTTAAATCTATCTAACAATGCTACACTTTTCGTTATGATTAAAAAACCGATTGTTTGGAGCTGTCCATGAAAAAAAATACTCACCCAAAATACCAAGAAGTGCTGTTTGTCGACTCTTCGACAGGCCAAAAGTTCATCTGCAGATCGACTTTGCAACCTTCCCAAACAGCTAAACACGAAGGGAAAGAATACCCGGTATTCCCACTTTCAGTTTCCTCTTACTCTCATCCGTTCTTTACAGGAAGCAACAAACTCGTTGACTCCGAAGGTCGTGTGGATAAATTTAAGAAACGTTACACTGCTGCTGCACAGCCAAAAGCTAAAGAAGCTGTAAAAGAAGAACCTAAAGCTAAGAAAGGCAAGAAGTAAGCCTAATTTCCTCTACCGAACCACGCTATGATTGAAAAACGCGTTCAAAAAATGATGGATCGCCTTGGAGAGATTGAAGCTCTCCTAGGTGACCCAGACACTTTCAGCGATCAAAAAAAATATCGCGCACTCTCCACTGAGCATGCCCAACTCAATGAACTCAAGCACGTTTGGGATGACCTCAAAAAAGTAAAAAAAGAAATAGCTGATAATGATGAGCTTTTGAAATTAGAAGGGGAGTCAGAGTTTGCCCTCATTCTTAAAGAAGATATCGAGAAGCTCCTTCAAAAAAAGGAAAAGCTTGAGCATCAGCTAGAACAGCTATTAGTTCCTCCAGATCCAAATGACAGTAGAAATATCATTCTAGAATTGCGCGCAGGTACCGGTGGCGATGAAGCTGCCTTGTTTGTGGGTGATTGTGTGAGAATGTACAAGCTTTATGCTGATAAAATGGGTTGGAATTACGAGCCGCTTTCTTTCGGTGAATCTGATCTAGGTGGCTATAAAGAATATGTGATGGCTCTCTCGGGTACAAACATCTACCGTTATATGCGCTACGAAGGGGGCACTCATCGAGTGCAACGTGTTCCAGAAACAGAAGCCCAAGGAAGAGTGCACACATCTGCAATTACTGTTGCTGTGCTGCTTGAACCGGATGAAAGTACGGATATTAGAATCGATGAAAAAGATTTACGTGTTGATACATATAGATCTTCTGGAGCGGGTGGACAACACGTCAATACCACAGACAGCGCCGTTCGTTTAACCCACATGCCTACGGGTATTGTTGTCTATTGCCAAGAAGAAAGAAGTCAGCATAAAAATAAAGAAAAAGCATTACGCTTGTTGAAAGCGAAAATTGTAGAAGTGGAAGAAGCCAAAAAAGCTCAAGAGATTGCATCAAGCCGTTCAAGCCAAGTCGGAACCGGAGACCGTTCTGAAAGGATTAGAACTTATAACTTCCCTCAGAACCGCTTGACAGACCATCGCATCAATTTAACAAAGTACAATTTGGACCAGATCCTCGAAGGGGAAATGGAAGATATTTCGGCGGCATTAGTGGCTCATTTCTACCAACAGAAACTTGCCGGTGAAGATTAATTTCGTGCTCTTAGGCCCGTGGATGGCAAAACGTAAATTAAACCACGGAGTACACGGAGAGCACGGAGATAGGCGCAAGCAGAACATGGACAGTATGGACGGACACAGTGGACGAATTGGACACAGTGGACGAAGTGGACACAGTGGACGAA
>JBDHQB010000037.1:0-18228 GCA_039806825.1 Parachlamydiaceae bacterium
CTTATTAAGGAGAATCGTTCTTTTACTCAAGATCATAACTCTAGCATAGCAACTCCACGCCTGCGGAAAGGCTACCGCTTTGTTCGCCACATCGTCTTCCGATTTGTCCACTACTTCCGTTATGTCCACTTCGTCCGCTAACTCTGCTGTTGAAATGAAATAAGCCAATACCGTATTCTCATTGCTGATCTCGGGGTGTTAGCTCAGTTGGTAGAGCGCTACGATGGCATTGTAGAGGTCAACGGTTCGACCCCGTTACACTCCAATTAATCCTCAATCCCATTCTTTGCCAGTTTCTTCTCAAAAAGTTTCAACCAGCGATCGATTTCAGAAAGCCCTTGTGTCTCTTCATCCTCAGGCTTCTCGAATTTTTTCTTTCTAGATCTAATAGATTTGACAGGCTTTTCCTCTTTCGCAGCCTTTTTGGGCATCTCTGCCTCGATCTTTTTAAATTCTTCTTCAAAACTTTGAAGATAATATTCCATTGAACCATCTTCAATTTTTACTTGGGGCTTTAAAACTACTGGCGCACTGAGCGACTTCTTTAACTCTGACTTAGTAGGCTTTTCAGCCTTTTTATTGCGATATCGACGGTTTAATAGATCAATAAATTCTTCAACGGTAACCGTCTTTGCACCCTTCAATCTAGCATACCAAGCTAGCTTCTTGTCCGATGTTACGACGGTTTCCTTTCGTGGATCAGGAGCAGCTTGCAAAGCATCTAAAATTAATTCATCGGCTGTTTCCCCAACAGAGCTAAAGATAATCTCAAGATTATCGAAATTCGACTTCTCACTGCCACCAGGAAAATATTTCGAATCGAAGACCAAACTGACATTCAAACCTACTAAACTGATCTTATTATGCAGGTCTGCAATAAGTTCCTGCCTACGTTTTGTGACGTTGTCACCCCCTCGTACAGCTCTAAATAGGAGGTTGTATCCGTCAAGATAGTAGTGCATAATTTATGTCGTTGGAAGTTCCTCAAGAATCGGGAGCAATCGCTCCAAAGCCTTGCGACGATGTGATATTTTATTTTTTATATCTTCAGTCAATTCTGCGAATGTCTTGTCGTAGCCATGTTTGATAAAGAGGGGATCGTATCCAAATCCATTTCTTCCCCTTTCAAATGAGGCAATTTCACCCTCAACCTTACCTGAAACACATTTTTTAAGTCCTTCCGGACTCGCTAAAGCTAGCACACATTCAAAATAAGCGTGCCTTTGTTCGCCATTCAATTTTTCCATTGCTTCAAGAAGCTTCTTTCGATTCTCTGAGTCTGTAGCATCCAGGCCAGCGTATCGTGCAGAAAAAACACCTGGAGCCCCTTTCAATGCAGGAACGACCAATCCCGAATCATCAGCAATCACCCAAGCATTTAACGCTTTTGCCGCGTCAACAGCCTTTAGGACTGCATTATCTTCAAAAGTTTTGCCCGTTTCTTCAGGTAAATTATAATTGGGAAATTGGGTTAACGATAAAACATCAAAGCCTTTGAGCGGCTTCAGCATTTCTCTGAACTCTCGAATCTTATGTAAATTATGTGTTGCCAGTACAATTTGCATCATTACCCTAAAGGATGAAGTAGGAAGGATGAAGTAGGAAGAAAGTGAATTTTGAAAATTTAGTTAATTTTCATCCTTCATCCTTCCTACTTCATCCTTTGTCTAGCTAAAGATAACTTTTTACATCAATAACTTCAAATTCCTCGTCGCGGAATTCAAACTTATCACCAGGTTTATGTCCTAACATGCTCTGTGCTAGCTTCGATTGGAAGGAAAGAATGTTGTTATCAACATCTGCATCCCAAGGACCTAAAATCACGTAATTAACCGCTTTGCCTTTGGTGTCTTTCACACTCACAACACTCCCAATTCCCACCTCAGATGGATGGATATCGTTCTTAGTAATGATGCGTGCACGATTAAATTGTTCGGATAATGTCTTTAGGTCCCCTTGCAAGCGCGCTCTTCTTTCCAAAGCAAATTTGTACTCAGAATTTTCCCTCAAGTCTCCCAAAGCTCTGGCAGCTTCAATCTCTCTTGCGTTATCAACAATTTCAACTGTACCAATATGTTTAATCTTTTCCTGAACTCGGAGATAACCTTCTTCTGTTGTCCAAATGACTCTACTGTCTTCGCGTATATCTTTGTTTGTCTTCTTGGATGCCAACGATGGATGAACAACCTCAGCTAAAGAGCGTAAGATTTTTGTATCGTGATCGGTAAAGGTATGACATTTAGAAGCCAGCAACAAGAATTCTTTCACAAATTCCAATGATGTGCCTTCTAATAAAGAACGAACCAACGCATATCTCTTCGCAGAAATCATCGTGTACATTTTCTTTGTCATATCACGATAACTTGGAGAATTTTCCAGCTGGCTCATCAAAATGAGGAACGATTCGAAAAAGAGACACTGTCCTTGCTTATCACTGAAAGGCCATTCTGGGTTATCTTTGCTTGTAATTTTTTGGAAGTACCAAATAAATAGATCGGGGTTTTCGCCAGGATTTTTTCCAAGCTCCGTTAACTTATGAACTAAATTTTTGCGCTCTTCACTGCTATTTAACTCATTCAGAATGTAATCTCTAAGAGCACCTTGTTGGATGTGGAACAATAAGCTTAGGAAAAGATTTCCCCAATCGCTTCGATGCTCTCGAATTGCTATTAACATCTGCTTCTTGAACGCAACAATTTCAATTGCATCAATTACACTTTCAGGATGTTTTAACCCTTGTACTAATTCTGCAATAGGTTTTTCCCATTTTTGGCCAAAGAAATTTTCAAAGAATAATGATACTTGAATTTTTTGGGCCGGTGTAGCCTTTGAATCAGATCCTACATCTGTTAGAGCCTTGATCAAGGTTGCACGAACTTCTTGATTCTTAAGCATATTTGTATGGTCACGTGCAAAATTGTAGCAAGTCAGAAGAATTTTTTCAGAATCGGTTTCACGTTTTAGATCTGATAAAAATTGATCTTCATGTTTCAACTCTTCCTTGCGCAAATAGAAGGGATCTTTTAACGCACTGGGAGACTCAACCATCGTATCTTTTTTCAATTTTCCACGAGCATTTTGCCACCATTTCGCCCAATCTTTTTCTGGAATTACAAGCTCACAAAGTTCATCTTTAATTTCCGCAGCATTTTTTGGCCCTAGATCGCGTAACAAGAGCTTAATAACTTCGACTGCATCTTCTCGGGCATCTTTTTCCAATGTATCCGCATTCGCAAAACGACGAGCAAGAAAATGATCGTCTTGCAAAGGGATCAATGTCTTAAATGCATTTGCGAATGTAACGTGCTTTCTTCCCGCAACATTCTCAAATTCAACAGATAATTGCTCTCTAACTGGAGAAATTTCCATAATCTCGCCAGCACCCCATCCCCCAGTATGATAAACAAATTTCCCAGGCGCGATGTGGTTCAATAGATCGTAATTCGCAATTGCGCCTTGAAAATTTTCTCTGGAACGGAGTCCGATCAACCTTAGACGATCTTGAAATTGTGGATGCTTTCCATGTACTTTAGTCAATATTTGCAATGAAGTATCTGCAAGAACCGGACTTTGAGTTGTTTCGATATCAACAATTAGTTTTAAAACATCATAAGATTGCTTTTCATCTTGAATCAAAGACCACACTGGTAAAATCATCTCAACATATTTACCGAACGGTTTTGCAAATTCAGAATTCTTGATTTTCTGTAAGATTTGAGAAACCTCCTCGACATCAACAGTATCGCTAGTGCAATACTCCTCCCAAAGATGCAACATCTTGTTGAAATCACGTTGATTGATTAGGGTTTGAAAATCTTTAAGATAACTCATCCGAGCTCCTCGACTTATGTCATTAGCTTATAACTTGTTCTGGAAACAGCTTATATTCCAAGCTTATTATTTTCAATTCTTAACCTCAATTAGGGTTATTATTTTACCTAAGAGAGGCCTTTGAGTATATAAGAATTTATGTTAAAATAATAATATGGAGGTAGTTTCCTAATGCCTGATGATTCGACACTTAATATCTTTGATCAATCCTCTTTTTCCAAGAAACAAAAGCTTCATGCACCATCCTTAATTAAAAAAAAGGCTACGCATGCAAGTCCTGCCTCCGCGCGTCCCCCTGTTCCTTCCATCACTGTAAAACTTGATCCCGAAGTAGAGAACATGCTAAATGCCATGAAGGACATGCATAAAGACATTGACAACAAGCTAAGGAAAATTTACGAAATAAGTGGCCTGAAGAGAGAACAGATCTTAAGCTATATCAACGACCCTAATAATTTTTCCCCTGAAGAATGGCAAATTTTACAGGCTAGACGAGATCAGGTTGAAAATAAGCTTTTATCCTTTCTAGGGCCAAAAGTCCAGGCAGAAAGAGAAAGAATTAAAAATCAGGAATTAGGTAAAGTACAGGCCAATGAACAGGCTAAAAACCGTAAATCCAAAACCCTTGCCGCTAGAAAAAAGAACTGGATCCCTATGCGGTAAACCAAACACTCCATAGGATTAATTATGATTAAGCATATCGATCTTTTCATGCCCCCTATCAGCGAATATGGAGTCATCAAGCACTTTACAAAACAATTTCATGAAGCCCTTCTAAGAACCGGCATAAAGTCACGACTCTTAGTCGCCGAAAAGAACAATCCCAAGCCCTTTTTTGACAAAATTGAGCAATCTCCCCCCGACTGCACCCTTTCTTTCAATGGGTTGCTCCCAGACGATAAAGGGGCCTTTCTCTGCGATATGCTCCAAATACCCCATGTTTGCTGCCTCGTAGATTCCCCCATTTACTACGTCCCACTCACACAAAGCCCCCTCAACATTATCAGTTGCCCAGACCGTTTTTTTGTCTCCTTTTTTCAAAATTTAGAGTTCCAAAACGCCTTCTTTTTACCCCAAGCCGTTGAAAAGGACGTCGCGCCTGAGATTAAAATGGATGATCGACAATTTGACGTTACCTTCCTTGGCTCCTGCTTCGACCCAGAAGAGTTAAAAAAAGATTGGAAAAAAAGATATCCAGACTACTTGGCCTACGCTATTGAATTGGCTTCTGAGATAGCAATGAGTAATCTAGATATTACGATCACAGACGCGTTGGTCCAGGCCATGAACGAACGCGTATGGTTCCCAGGTGCACAGGTGGAGCAATTTAACTTCCTCCAAGTCTTAGATGACCTAGAATATTATATGCGAGCTGTTGATAGGACAAAGCTTCTACAAAGCATTATCGATGCTGACATCCACATCTTTTCCCATGCCGACAATACCAAGAAATGGCAAAAGCTCCTGGGCAACCGTAAGAATATCACTTACCACGGAGCTGTTCCCTTTGAAGATGCTCTCGAAGTGATGAAAAACAGCAAAATTATCTTAAATAGTACTCCCACCCTAAAGAATGGAAGCCACGAAAGAATATTTTCAGGGTTGGCCTGTGGGGCCCTTGTCCTAACAAACGACAGTATCTACCTTCATGAAGAAGGCTTTAAAGACAAAGAAAATATTCTTTTCTACCACAGTGGAAAATATGAGAACATCAACGAAACCATCAATACGTATCTCGACAATAATGCTCTAAGAGAAAATGCCGTTATCCTTGGACGGGAAAAAGTGCTCAAAAATCACACCTGGGATAATCGCGCAAAACAACTTTTGAAACAATTAGATCCATTTCTTTCTCAGGTACGACAGTCTATTGACACCTGAGACTTTTGCGCATACAATCTCTCCCTATGGATACTCATGCTGTAAATCTTGCACCCTTAAAAAAGTGGTTTTTAGCTAATGGAAGAGACCTTCCATGGAGACGTAACCCTACACCCTACCAAGTTTGGGTTTCGGAAATTATGCTCCAACAAACACAGGTTAAAGTTGTTATTCCCTACTTTGAAAGGTGGATGCAAAAATACCCCACGATCGAAGCATTGGCCCATGCTCCGTTAGAAGAGGTTATAAAACTTTGGGAAGGACTTGGATACTACTCAAGAGCTAGAAACCTACATGCCGGTGCTAAACAAGTCCTTGAAAAATTTCAGGGAGAACTGCCAGATGACCCTGTAAAATTGGCAGAGATCAAAGGTCTCGGTCCCTACACAATTGGAGCTATCCTTAGCTTTGCTTTTCATAAAAAAGCAGCAGCAGTCGATGGAAATGTCCAAAGGGTCATTGCCAGATTGTTTCATATTACTGATGATTTTTCCAAAGGACCGACTCAAAAGCAAATATGGAAAATCGCCGAAGAAATTTTGTCTGAAAATGAGCCCTGGATTATTAACGAGGCCTTGATTGAGTTAGGAGCAACAATTTGTACGCGGTCACCCCAATGCAAGGAATGCCCTTTAAGATCGAGCTGCCTAAGCTATACTCACGGAGATGCTGCAACTATACCGTTTAAATCTAAGAAAACACAGATTGAGAACTTGTACCGTATTGTGACCGTCATTATGTCAGAAGATAAAATCCTTCTTCGCAAAGGGGAAAAAGGGGCCATCATGTCAGACCTGCACGAGTTTCCCTACTTTGCATGCACACCCGATCCACGACTCCCAGACTCTCTTTCTTTGCCATTCAAAACTAAACCTGTCGAAATTCTGCCCATAGTCATTCACGGTTTCACACGCTACCAAGCAACCCTGTATCCCATCCTTCTCAAAGCAAATGCTTGTCCACCCTTCCCAAACCACACTTGGATCCCCCTCGATCAAATCCCAAACCTACCCTTCTCCTCAGGCCACAAAAAAATCTTGAACCACTTCCTAGCTATAAAGCTTTAAAAAAGCCAATAGATGGACAAAAATGGACGAAGTGGACTTAGTGGACACAGTGGACTGGCCTGAGAATTTTTACTTTCCAGTCCACAAAGTCCACTTCGTCCATTGTGTCCATTTTGTCCGTCCATGGCTGTCTATTTTTAGAGTCTGATTTACTTCGTAAAGTTTCAAATATTTGTAGTAGGCTGTTTCAGCATTGTACCTTGAAATAACATACCCCTCGTACCCTCCCATAAAGCCACGCTTCAAGATATAGGTTTTGAAAAAAGCCCATTTTGAATGTAAAATAGCTTTACACAAAGAAGAACTTTTCTTCCCAGCATTTTGCTGGGCGAACAATGTGGAGTAAAACTGCATCTTGTTAATAAAGTCTGACAAAGAATTATAGGAATAGTGCCTTAATGGAGCCTTCAGCTCCACATTCTTTAACCCCTTTGTAATAATTGCTTCATGCACTTTGGCATCTGTAAATTTAGTCGAAGTCCTATTATATAAACGGGTCTGAACATCAGGATACCAACCACACCACTTGATAAACTTCCCGTTAAATTCATTGTGCCTAGGAAAGGAATAAACTGACCCATTATCTAACTTTAAGTTTAAGATCTCATGGGCCAACTCAGGTGTTACTACTTCATCGCTATCAACCGATAAAATCCAGTCATTCTTAGCCAATGATGATGCTATGTTATGAGTCTGCCCAAACCCATCCAATATGCCATGATGGACCGTAACATTGGGGTATTTTCTCGCAATTTCCAGTGTTTCATCTGCCGAGCCAGTGTCGTAAATCAAAATCTCTGGAAATTGCTTTAAAGAATCCAATACCTCAGAAAGGTACTTCTTACTGTTTTTTGTTAGAATTGTCACAGAAATCATAGAAACAACTATTCCAATGTCTCTGTGATCGCATTAAGAACTCTGTCCACATGCCCTTCAACATTCACAGGTTTTTCAATCCACTGGATCACCCCATCCTCATCACAAAGAAATGTGGTGCGTTCAATCGAATTGGCCCCATTTTTTAATACACCAAATTTACGACTCATTTCTAAATTTGTGTCAGTGATTAACGGAAAGTTAAGTTCATGTTTTTCAGCAAACGCTCTATGAGATTCCGGACTATCACCATTTACTCCCACAACAAGAATATCCATGTCCTCAAAACTGTCCATCACATCCCGAAAGGAGCAAGCTTCTTTAGTACATCCTGGCGTATCATCCTTAGGATAAAAATAAAGGACAAAGGGGGCTCCAAATAAATCTTCTTGGGTGATTCTTTCTCCCTCAGAGTCCAAAGCTGTGAAATCGGGAATTGTGTCTCCTACTCTTAGTACGTCCCCCATAAAGCCTCCATTAAAGTTAGTTAACAATAGGTTTATCATTTTGAACCTCTCCATTGCTAGTCAAAAATCTTGAATGCCTATAAACTCTAGGGTTTAGAGGTTTTACACTTCGTCAATTAAAGATTATTAAGGTAAATGTGAGTTGGTTAAAAGAGTCCCCAAAGAATATCATTATTAGAATGCCAAATTGGGTCGGAGACCTTGTCATGGCAACACCACTTTTGGAAGATCTCCGCAACCACTTTCCTGAAGCTAAGATGACTGCAATGGTAAAATCCAGCCTTGCACCAATTCTAGAACATGATCCAAATCTCAATGATATCATGAGCTTTAAAAAGCCCAGCGGCTGGATCCATAACATTCACAGCAATGACATTATCGAACCCCTTAGGTTTGGGAAATTTGATCTGGGCATCCTTACAACAAATTCCCTTTCTTCAGCATGGTGGTTTTACAGAGGCGAAGTCAAAAACATTATTGGATTCGCTGCTAATTTCCGAAGTTTCCTGTTGGACAAGGCTGTACGTTATCCAAAAAGTAAAGAGACACAACATCTTGTCATCACCTACAAAACCCTTCTTGAGCCACTTGATATACCTGTTTCATCAACCCCACCAAAACTCTATATAACTCCGCAGGAAACTGAAGCAGCCAAAAATTTACTTGCGAGTTACGGTGTCAAATCAAACAATATAGTAGTTGGAATCAACCCTGGCGCAGCCTACGGATCAGCAAAATGTTGGCTTCCAGACCGGTATCAGGAAGTCACTACAAAACTTTTAGAAAACCCCAACATCTACGTTGTTTATTTCGGGGATAACGCTGGAGCATCGCTCGTACATGAAATCTGCAAGGACATGCCTGACAGGGTAATCAACCTAGCAGCACGTACAAATCTACGCGAACTCATGGCGCTTATTAAAAGCTGCAACATCTTCCTCACAAATGACAGCGGGCCTATGCACCTTGCATCTGCATTAAATATTCCACTTTTAGCTCTTTTCGGGTCTACTAGCGATGTTAAAACAGGCCCCTACAATGGCGGAAAAGTGATTCATAAACACGTAAGCTGCTCCCCATGCTACCAAAAAGTTTGCCCCATTGACTTTCGCTGCATGACCAGTATCGGGGTAAGCGAAGTTTATCAAGACCTCGAACAAATGATCGAAAAAATAAATCAGGATAAATCAGGAAAGTTGTGAATCGTGAACAGTTAGAAAAGAAGCTGAAAGGCATCCATCAGGAATTTATCTTAAATCAATGGAACAGCTTCGATCCACAGCAACAAAAACTCCTAGCCCACCAAATTGAAACTCTGAATATCACAACTTACGAAGAACAAAAAAAACTTCTGCATAGTGAACCTCACCGTGATATTACTTTTGAGCCCTATCAAGATTATACTCACTCAGGCTCCACTGAAAATCAGGAAATTGGAGAAAAAATCATTGGCGATGGCAATTTAGGCTGTATCATTATCGCCGGAGGACAAGGGACAAGACTCAAGTTTGAAGGCCCTAAAGGACTCTTTCCTGTTTCGGTCATAAAAAACAAATCCCTCTACCAACTATTTGCAGAGAAAACTCTTGCAGCAAGCAAACGCTACCAAAAAAAACTTCACATTGCCCTCATGACATCATCTCAAAATCACGATGTCACTGTAGCTTATTTCAAAAAGAACGAATACTTTGGACTGGATGAAGATCAAGTCGACTTTTTCACTCAAGAAAACTTACCTTTTTTAGACGAAAAAGGAAATCTGCTGCTAGAAAAGCCCAATAAAATTGCAGAAGGACCAGATGGCAATGGATATACCCTACATAAGTTCTTAGAGTCGAAAATTTGGGAAAAATGGTATGCAAACGATATACGCTTCATCAATATCGTGCTCATTGACAACCCACTCGCAGATCCATTTGATGCAGAACTTGTCGGATATCACTATCGCAAAGGGACCGATATCACAATAAAATGTGTAACACGGAAAAATGCTAATGAAAAAGTTGGACTTCTGGTTGGCAATCCTTCCCATTTACAAGTTGTAGAATATTCCGAGATGCCTCAAGAAGAACAAAACGCCAAACTACCAAATGGCACACTCAAACACCAATGCGCTAATATAAGTTTATTCTGCTTGAATATGGAATTTGCTCAATATATCTCAGAAAAAACACTTCCGCTTCATAAAGCTTATAAACCCGTTAAATTATTCAATAACCCCCAAACCCATGCGTGGAAATATGAACGCTATATTTTTGATATACTTTTACATACTCGGAAAATATCGACGATAATGTTCCCTAGAGAACAAACTTTTTCTCCCTTAAAAAATTTCGAAGGAGATTTCAGTCCAAGTACAGTTAGAAAAGATCTTCTTCATCAAGACCGTGAAATTATTTCTTCAATCACAGGCTTGCCAGCACCAAAACATGATTTTGAGCTCTCCCAAGATTTTCACTATCCCACCAAAGAAATTTTTGAGTTTTGGATGGGAAAAGCTCCCCCTGAGACACCCTATATAAATGCATTCTAGTTTGTTTTTAATCGTAAATTTCATTGAATTAGTTTATATTCATTAAGGTTTAATAAAACTTGAAACATTCCTTCTGAGCTAATGTCCAAGAATGTAAAGTTAAGGTTTTAGGTAAAAATTTAACTCAAATATAAGGAGCCAATTATGGCACAAACCGATTTGACCCTTCCTAAAGTCGTTGCAACTAATCTTACAAATGATGCTTCAACTATAACATCAGTAACAAAAGATAAGGCTGCTTCAATTGATTCTAAAAAAACTGTCATATGGAACGGTCATGCGGTTAAAAAAGGGAATCCAGAAGCTTGCTGCACAGTTTTAACCGGATTTTTCCTTGCTCTTACTCTTATTTTAATCATTGCAGGAGCAGGTTCCAGAAATCTCAAATGTATCCATGCTGCTGTTGCTTTTGGTATTTTTGGTGCTATTAGCTATACTTGTGAAAAAGTTATGCAATATAAAGGCCGCCACAATTTTACCTTAAGCGTCAGATCATAACATAAAGGTTAGTACAAGTCGGAACCATTGATGTGATTGGAGTATTGAAGTCTTGTGACAATCGGCAATAAAGTCATGAGTATATTTCAAATCACATCAGTAGCTGGGAAGCCCGACATTGTACTAACAAAAGATTCTATAGGGATTAAAGACGTTAGCTCAAGTGGAGCAGTTGATTGGATGAATTGTGTATATATCATAAGATTCTACTTTTATTAAGTGTTGAGTCTATTTTCATCTTATCAACAGCTGGAACCCAACTGAGCTAACAACTTTAATCCCTATCGCTGGTTTTATTTTTCTATTTATCTTCAGTGCAACCGCAAAAGCAGTTTAGATGTTCTAACTGTAAGTTACAAACCGCATCTTTAAATGCGCTGTAGTTAAAGCTCCACGTGATGCAATCATGGTTTGCCTCTTCAAGCCGAAGCAAAGAGAGCGGAAGCCTGTGAGATCTATGAGGAGTAGATTTGGCTTTTGCCTTCCAATTGTCTAGAGTATCCTTAAAGCAATTACGATTCATATTCATTAACTCCTTTTATCCCGTTTTAGGTACCTTCTAGAGGTTTTGTGCACACTGTTTAATGCCTTTATTTGAAATGCATCGACACCTTAACTTAGCCTCATGAGATTGTCAAGCCTAATTCGAAAAAAATTTCATTTTTTTTCATTCTCCTAGGTAAATTATAAAAATTTCTTTATGTCTTTTATTCCCACAAACATCTGGAGATATGAAAATTTGAAAATTTAGCCTCCAAGTTAATTTATGAGCTATGCAATGTCAAATAATTGGCACCCACATTACACCTAAAATGGATATTGACATCGATTTATTCTTAATATTGTAACAACATAAACTTTGCAGCTTTTCCGCAGGCGTGGAGTGCGGTAGCGGAATGGAGTGGAGCTACCGCCATGCGTTGAAAGACAAACTTATTGCTTACGATCAAGCTAGCTAACAGGTTATTGCTGATAGGAAAATACTATGGGAAAATTTTTGCACTAAAGCTGCCCTAAAGAGAAGGCCATTGGAAAACAATCAATGATGTCGGAAGCCGTCATGCAATACGAAGTTAACTCCTCCGCAGCATGCTCTCCAGCTAGACCATGAATATAGACGCCCAATTGCGCAGCAGACTCTGGATGCAATCCCTGTGCCAACAATGCAGCAATTAACCCTGTCAGAACATCCCCAGCACCCGCTGTTGCCATTCCGGGGTCGCCCGTAGGATTCACTTTAATGGATTCATCACCATCAAAAATAAATGTAGGACCACCCTTCAAGATCAAAACAATTTTATTCTTTTGGGCAAATGCCTGACACTCTTTCAAATACTCAAAATTAATTTTCTTTGGAGCAGCCTTTCCTAACAATTTCGACATTTCACCCAAGTGTGGAGTCAATATCGCCCCTTTCGGGATCGGAATTTTTTCCTCTCCAATTAAAGTTAAGGCATCTCCATCTATCACCATCGGCTTTTCAATTTTAGGAAGGATTTTCTTCAATAAGTCGATAGTTTTCTTGTCTCTACCAATACCAGGACCAATATAAACAGCTGATCCAATATTCATTAAATTGATCACATCTTCCCACTCTTCATACTTGAAAGGGGTACGGATCAGTTCAGGAGGAGCAGCTACTAATTCATTTTCCATTCCTTCTGGATGCAAAATTCTTGTTATCCCAGCACCACCTTTCAGCGTCGCCATCCCTGATAAAATAGCTGCTCCTGGCATACCTGGAGAACCAGCAAAACCTATCACATGGCCCGCTTGATATTTGTGTCTGCTACGTTTAATAGGCGGTAAAAATCCAACCATTTTGTCAGGGGAAAGCATGATCAAGTCAGGTTCCACATCTTCTATATATTCATCTGGAAGCCCAAAATCTACCTGCCGCAACTTCCCGACATGGTCCCAGCCATTATTAATGAAAAATCCAGTTTTAGGCAGGCCTAAGTAGGCAGTCTCTTGTGCAACAATCGCAACACTTCCATTATCCACACCCTCTTCACCACTTACTCCAGAAGGAATATCTACAGAAATAATGGGAAGCCCAATGAAATTGACATGCTCAATGACAGTGGCATAAGGTTCTTCAACTTTTCCCTTAAAACCTGTTCCAAATATGCCATCAATCACAATCCCGTTCACTGGCCAATTGATTTGATCTGCCATCTGGATTTCATGGATACGACCACCCTCTCTAAGAAAACGATCAGCATTTTTTTGACAAAGTGGAGAACACGTTTCTAAAGGAGCTAACTGATAAGCATCAACCTGATAATCTAGATGCAATAAATGGATCCCAGCGACATAAGCGTCACCGGCATTATTTCCTTTTCCACAAAGAAGCACGATATAGCGATCAAAACCATAGTTTTCGACAAAGTCGTGTGCAACTAACGCAACCCCGCTCCCTGCCTCCTCCATGAAATCTTCTTCAGAAAATCCATCTTTGTAAGCAAGAGATTCAATATGGGCCATTTTTTGTGAAGAGACAACCTTCATAAGGTCACCACAGAGTTAAGTTTGTCACATGACCACTATAGATGCTCTTCTTTAATCGTCCGTTGCATTAACAATTTGACAGCATCTGTAGGACGCATATGCTCATAAATGATCGCATTTACAGTCTCGGTAATAGGCATAGCAATGCCAGACTGCGAGCTTAATTGCAAGGCTGATACGCAAGTATATGCTCCTTCAACCACCATTCCAATCTTCTTCAAAGCTTCATCCGGTTTAGTGCCCTGCCCCAGTAGATGTCCATAACGATAATTCCTGCTCATCAAGGAACTACAGGTAAGGCATAAGTCCCCTAAACCCGAAAGGCCATTTAAGGTCTCTTCCTTGCACCCTTTGGCAGCTGCTAACTTTCGGATTTCGTGCAAACCTCTGGTAATCAATGCTGCTTTAGAACTATTTCCAAGAGCAATCCCATCTGAAATCCCACAAGCAATAGCGATGATATTCTTCAATGCTCCCCCATAGGCAACCCCCAAGATGTCCGAATTAGGGTAAACCCGGAAATTCGAAGTAGTAAATAGGTCGCATACCTCCATCATCGTATCGTAGTTGTAAGCAGATCCCACTACAGAAGTGGGCAATCCCCGGATAACTTCTTGGGCAAAACTAGGTCCACTGATCGCACTCACGTTGTGTCGATACGATTCCCCCAAAACCTTAATTATGACCTCAGGAAGTGTTAGTCCAGTATTTTGCTCTATCCCCTTGGAAGTGATGACCATAGGAATGTCTAAAGGGTGCAACTTCTTTAAATCGCTAAAAACAGGCCTAATTCCTGCCGATGTGACCGATTCGACCAAAATATCGGCTCCCTCTAAAGCTTCGGCCAAATCGGTCGTAAAACTCATATTTGGCCGGGGAAATTGCCCCGGCAAGAAAGGATGATCCTGATCAGAATTTAAACGATCGGCAAGTTCCTGGTTATTGGTCCAAGAAATAACTTCGTAACCCTTGGAGGCTAACAAACAAGCAAGACAATAACCCCAAACTCCAGTCCCTAGGTAGCAAATACGCATAGAAGTAAAAACCTTATAACAGACTTATTTAGAATTCATAGTAACATAAAATGGAATTCCTTGCCCTAGGAGAGTAAATATTTGAAGCTTAATGACAATAAAAAGACCCGTGGTTTGAAGTTAATGATTCTTCACCCACGGGCCGAGAAGAAATTTTAAGCAATGCTGCTTTCATTTCCTCTTTTGCAGTAGTAAAGACTGCAAATGTTAAATTTCTTTTTCAGGAGCTATTCCCTCAACAGTATTTTTTGCCTTTTTAATAATCTTGTCATGATCAGTATTTTCTGAAATTTTCTCTTTTTTCCGCTCAGTACTTTGGATATCGTTTTTAATAATATCCTCTCTAACTCGTTCCTGCCGCCGTTCTCTTTCAGCATCTAAGCGTTTTCTTCTTGCTTTATCGCTTCCGGCAGTCACGCTAGATTCTTGTACTGAAGAGAAATGCATAGCAGCAGTTTCTTTTTCAGCAGCTTTTTTAGATTTTTTATCTTCTTCGGGTGCTGTGCGCTCAGTCTGCTTCCTAGTTTGAACACGACCTTGTACAGATTGATCCTCCGAACCCTGACCTTCTATTGATTTTTTATCTTCTTGAGGTCTTGTGCCGGCAGTTATAATGCTGGGCTCTGAATCGATGATATGACCTCGTCCAGCTAAAAGAGCTACAAAAGCTTTGGCTAGAACGGGGGAATTCTTATCTAATTCAATAACTTGAAGACTTCTAGTTGTGATAGTAAGAGGCCTTTCACCGACGCTATACTTGAAACGAAGTTCTGCGTTTTGCAATTCAGAAGGAGAGAGGTGATCAGGATTTTCGAGAGCAAGGGTTGCGTTACCCTCTTCGTCCAAGCTGACTAAGACAGGTTGATATTCGGATTTGGCAATTTTTTCTCTGATTTGAGTCTCAGTATACTGACCAGCATTCACGCTATGTTCTTCAATGGTTACAGATCCTTCAACAGCTTCATCTCCTTCACTTTCAATCATATCCTCTGGGTCTACGGCTACAGATCCTTCAGTAGCTGCTTCATCACCTTCGCTTTGGACCATGTCCTCCTCTGAGTCTACATCGGTTGTAGGATTGGATTCTGCTTCTTCAAGAGCTTTAGAGATTTCTCTCCCAAATTCTCCAACAATTCCTTTTTTTCCCGTCAAATCTCCGGCGGTATCTTTTAAGAAGGCCAATTGTTCTTTGGTCATCATTGCTAAAGAATCTTGAATGAGTTTTTTCTCAAAGTGTTTAAAGTCAGCGAGTTTAATGTCAACTCTGCCTCCTTCATCTTTTGTAATTTTAGCGAAGGTAAGGAACTGATTGGATACTTTACTATCTGAGGGAATTTTGACTGCGTGGTGTTTTAAAAGCTCTTTTAAAGTAGGAGTAACAGCAGCTTCCTGTTTAGCAGCCTGCTCTTTAACGGGCTCTTTGTAGTTTGAAAATGAGACTCCGCCAACAGTCATAACTACCCCCTTTATTAATAAACCACACCACTATTATAGTTTAAATTTATTTAATAAATACCATTTAATCAAAACAAAGTAGTTGTGAGCACATTAAATATTTGCAAGTAGTTATGAGTTTATTGATTTTTTACCTTTTTAGGTTCTGGAGGCAATCCTTCACTGGCATTTCTCGATGATTTACTAGTCTCGGACCTTTGCTCATCAGATTCCCGGGCCTCACGCTCAATCCTTTGGTGTCTCTCTTCCTGTTCCTTCTCCAGCTTCCTTTTCTCGTCAATCTTAGCCCCTTTATCCTTCGAAGCTGCCTGCTGTCCAAGCCTTTGTTCATGAACAACATCATGCTCCCTGCTTTCCTTAGCAACCCTAGCAGCTCTAGCAGCCTCCTGTTTCTCCAAACGGCCTCTAATATGATCAGCTACATTCTCAGGTCTTCTAGCTTCTCCTTTCCTTTCGTTTCTTCTTTCTTCATCATCTGAAGCCTTCCTTTTATCCTCGGCGATCTGAAGCTTCACTGCTCTGTACTCTTCTAAATACTTTTGGAATGCTTTGATAATATGACTTTCTTGTTCTTCTGTTAAAGTTCCAATTTCAAAGCTTCCAATAGGCAAAAGTTTTTTTGAACCATCAGTTTTGTCAAAAAAGTTAATAGTTCTAAATTCATCTGAAGAAAGCTGACTACTTATTTCCTTAGATAAAATTGCCTGTACTGGTTGATTAGTTGCCCTATCATATCTAATCAAACCTGGATAGACTTTTTTTTCCTCTGTAGCCGCAGTATCAAGAACGGGTAATTTATTCTTTGCTTGTTTTTCAATCTCATGAGAAGCACTTGCTTGGAAATCTCTAAATACAGCTTTTACCTGATTGTTCTGTTTTTTAAGTCCAACGATCACCTTTTTTTCATAATAATTATTATTATCTGAAACAATAAAAGGTTTATTAATTGATGATGGCTGCATAGCAAACCTCATAATAAATAATACATTTATTATTATAAATTATAATTATAATTTTTACAAAATAAATTTATTAATTTATAAAAAAGGCTTCCGGTAAGGAAGCCCTTTACAAGGAATTTGCTACAAGACAGTTAAGAAATTACACAGCCTGATTCTTTTTCTTTTGGGGGAGTATAATTTGAAGAGGTGCTAATAGCTACACTTGTATTTACTAGTGAAGCTCTCGATATATCTTCGCTTAATTGTCTAAAATTCTTTACAGTGTCTACAAAGCAATCGTATTGTTTTTGCTTAAAACTATGAAACTCTAATAAAACAAAAGGAACAGTCTCTCCAGAAGGAGTTTTCAAGAAGATCCACTTGTAAGTTTCAGGTAAATCAGAAGTTCGAATGTCTGAAAATTTATTTACCGATGGATGCAATTGAACATTATCTCCGTACTTACCATAAGCTAAAACAAGTCTGTTCT
This sequence comes from Parachlamydiaceae bacterium, assembly GCA_039806825.1. Lineage (GTDB taxonomy): Bacteria > Chlamydiota > Chlamydiia > Chlamydiales > Parachlamydiaceae > JBDHQB01. Next base: position 17,585 of record JBDHQB010000037.1, read on the forward strand.
CATTTATAAGCTTCTGAAGCTTTAAATTAGATGTAAACTCTTTTGAATTAGTTTCGCGTGGGGATTCTTGACTTAAAACTTTTAAAACCACTGCGCCAGTTCCATATTTTGGATCGTTTAGTATTGGATATTTTGTCTTATCTTGGATTTTTGATTGTTTAGCTATATAAAGGTAATATGCTGTGGTGTTAACAATCTTTCCTTCCTCAATCTCACTAATAAAACGTCCCATAGTAAAGATTTTTAAAGGCGTAGGCTGTTTAACATGATGTTCTCCATTAACCATGTCAGCATCATGACGATGCACCTCTACATACGAAATGGATGAAAGACCAGCTGATTGAATGCCCATAGAAATTTTCCTCAATAATTTAATTTATTTAATTTTTTAAAATTCCCTTTTATAATACATTAGCTTAATAATTTTTGTCAATTGATATGTTAATTATTGGAATTTAGTTTTCCTCTAGGAAAAGTAGTTTACAATATATTTTGAGATGCCTTGATTTTTTTTATCATAGAAAAAAATTCAAGAGCAATTTGAATTTCTAGAGTGGAAATTGGAGAGAAATTAAAATAATGTTTTTACATAAGTGATTGAAAGATATTGACATAGGTTGAAATAAACCTTATAAGCCTGGGGT
>JBDHQB010000038.1:0-18098 GCA_039806825.1 Parachlamydiaceae bacterium
ACCCCAGGCTTATAAGGTTTATTTCAACCTATGTCAATATCTTTCAATCACTTATGTAAAAACATTATTTTAATTTCCACCATTTTCTCCTCTAGAATTCGCATAAAAAAGATAACGGACGAAAAAGACAGTGGTTGTGAAGCAGGTTTTAGACCTATTTTCACAACCACTGGTCTTTTTCGTCCGTTATCTTTTTATATCCAGTTCGTGCTTCAGAGACTATTAGATAGTCATGACTTCTTTTTCTTTGGCGGCACAGATGTTGTCAGCGTCTCTGCAGGCGTTGTCAGTCAGCTCTTGAATTTGTTTTTCCAGCTTCTTCATTACATCTTCAGGGATATTGCCATCTTTGTGATCCTTGCGAACAGATTCGTTAGAGTCCCTTCTAATATTTCTGACGGTGATTTTCGCGTCTTCAGTATACTTGTGACACAATTTTACCATCTCTTTTCTGCGAGCTTCGTCCATTGGAGGAATGGTTATCCTAACAGCATGGCCATCCACACGGGGTTGTACACCTAAATTTGCCCTTTCGATCGCCTTGTTGATGATCGGGGCATTTTGTCTGTCAAAAGGTGTCACGAGCAGTTGTCTTGGTTCTGGCGAATTGACAGTTGCAATATCCTTTAAGCGCACCATTGTGCCGTAAACTTCAACCTGGACACCATCCAACATCCCCGTGTTGGCACGTCCAGTGCGAACGCTCTTTAATTCATTTTTCAAATGCTCAAGAGCACCATTCATTTTTGTTTTAGTTTGATCTAGAACACTCATATTAACTCCTTATTCATCCCCTGTTACTAGGGTACCGTGGGTGTGCTTTGATAAAATTTCCGTAAAAATCTCTGTTCCAAGCCTCTGCATGTTAAATACAAAGATGGGCATTTTATTATTCATACAGAGTGCTACCGCTGTGTAATCCATTACGCCCAATTTTTCTTTAAGAAATTGCGTATAACTTAACTTTGGGTACCACTTGGCATCAGAATACTTTAACGGATCTTTATCAAAAATTCCATCGACTTTTGTCGCTTTGACAAGCATATCGGCTTTAATTTCGCATGCGCGCATGGCCGCAGCTGTATCGGTGGTAAAGTAGGGATTCCCTGTTCCTCCTGCAAAGATCACGATTCTCCCTTTTGAAAGGTAGTCTAAGGCCTTGCCCCATGAATAGGGTTCAACAATTTTTGGACAGTCGACGGCGCTTAAAACTCGGGCACTGCTACCGATATTGTTTAGGGCTTGTTCTAGGGCAATGGAATTCATCACTGTCGCAAGCATCCCAATGTTGTCTGCAGGGGTTCTTTCAAGGCCTAACTCTTTGGCTTGGACACCACGGAAGATGTTGCCGCCACCGATGACAATGCCAACTTCCATACCTGATTGTGCGATACCTTGGAGAGCAAGCGCGAGTTTATGGCATGCATTTTCTTCAATTCCATATGTTTGCGCACCCAAAAGACTTTCACCGGAAACTTTGATCAAAATCCGTTTAATTTTTGTATTGGTCATAAATTTTATCTAAAATTTTAGAAGGTAAATTCTTTGTAGCACAAGCAAGCTTAAAAGGGAAGGAAGGTGCGACTAAAGGGGTCGGCATGAAGGGGGAAGGGGCGTGGAGTGCAGTAGCCGAGCGAATGCCGAGTTACTAACATGCATTGAAAGACAAGCTTCGTAGCTTTTTGCCGTAGGCCGTGGAATGCGGTGGCGACTGGAGGGAGCTACCGCCTTTGCCCTGAACCCTAACAGAAATTTCTGCATAACAAGATATTGGGTCAGGAGTCAGGGTCAGGGGTTTGAAAACAAAACGTTGCATGCGGTCAGGGCAAGGGCGGTAGCTCCCTCCGGTCGCCACCGCATTCCAGGGCCTACGGCAAAAAGCAATGGCTTTTTTCGCTTTTGTCGTTTCTTTGTTCTACTAAAAACAAAAAGGGGAAGGTTGCCCTTCCCCTTAAATGTTTCAGCTTAAACTATTGAACTAACGAACTACTGACCAACGGACCAGCGGATAAAGTTGGTGACAGCCAATGGCTTGCCAACTTCTTTGGATCTTTTGGACACTAGATCTTCAATAGAAAGCGAATCGTCTTTAATGAACTTTTGACGGATCAAACAGACTTGATCATAAAAAGCATTGATTTTGCCTTCGACAATCTTATCAATGATATTCTCTGGTTTGCCTTTGATCTGCGTCTTAGCTATTTCTTTTTCTTTGTTGATGACATCAGCAGGAATTTTTTCCGGAGAAAGAAATTCTGGAGCCGCTGCCGCTGTATGCATAGCAATCTCTTTCGCTAATGCCTCTTCACTGTCGCTGCCAGTGATCTCTACCAAAGTCAAAATTTTGCCGTTCATGTGAGAGTAAACCCCAATCGACTTGTCGCCACCACGCTTGAATGTTGCTACTCTGCGCAGTTGAATGTTCTCACCGATCGTTTGAATCAATGTGGAACGGTATTGGTCGATTGTTAAACCAGGCTCTTGCGAGTACTTTTGCTGAACAAATGCTTCTAAAGAAGCTGGAGCCGATTTAGCTGCATCAGCTGCAAGATTCTTTAAGAATTGTTGGAATTTTTCATTGCGGACAACGAAATCGGTCTCAGCATTTCCTTCAAGAACAGCAACGGTGCTTCCATTTTCAGCGGCAACAATCATTCCTTCGTTTGTTGCGCGGCCTTCTTTCTTCACAGCTGTTGCCAAACCTGCTTTACGCAAGTTTTCTATAGCAAGCTCCATGTTGCCGTTAGCAGCTTCTAGGGCTTCTTTGCATTTTCCCATGCCGATCCCTGTGCGCTCACGCAACTCTTTAATCATTGCTGCAGTTACTTCCGCCATGATTATGACTCCTCTGAGCTTTCGTCTTTGAAAGCTTCAACTCTGTAACGAACAGTTTCTTCTTCCTCTTCTTCTTCTGGCTCAGACTCATCGCCTTTCGCTGAAGCAACTTTTTGTTCGTTCTTACGATCGATAATTGCTTGTGCAAGTGTGCTGAGGATGAGTTTCACGCTCTTTAATGAGTCGTCGTTACAAGCGATAATGTGCTGAATAGGATCTGGATCGCAGTTTGTATCGACAAGCGCCATCACTGGAATGCCAAGCTTGTTAGCTTCTGCAACAGCGATATGTTCGTGGCTAGGATCGACAACGATGACCAATCCTGGAGGTTTGCGCATTGCGCGTACGCCGGAGAGGTTTTTTTCCAACTTAAGCTGCTCTTTTGTCAAGAGTGAGAGCTCTTTTTTGGTTAATCCTTCGCCACTGGATGCGATTCTTTTTTCTGTTCTTTCTAATTTTTTGATCGACTGACGGATCGTGGTCAAGTTTGTCAACATACCGCCGAGCCAACGTTCGCAAACATAAAATTCGCCAGCTTCTTCCGCTAATTCACGGATGACCAATTTAGCTTGTTTCTTTGTTCCTACGAAGAGGATCGATTTATGTTTTCTAACGGTATCTTGAACAACTTCCACCGCATTGCGGATCTGTTGAAGTGTTTTTGCCAAGTCGATGATGTACAAACCGTTGCGCTCTTCGAAAATGAAACGTTTCATTTTCGGGTTCCAACGTTTTGTTTCGTGTCCCCAATGTGCTCCTGCTTCTAGCAAGTCCTTAATGGTGACTTCTGTAGATGTGTTTCTCTTATCCAAGCCTTGTCCCTTTCTGTTGACGACGGCATCTTGCTTAAGCAAGATTTCGGTCTTGGTTGTTTATATTTTTGTTTGCATTGACGGTTACGCCGATGAATTCCCTAACTATTAGGGAATAGCGCCTGATCGGAATCGAACCGACACTAGTAGCTTGGAAGGCTACAGTTCTACCATTGAACTACAGGCGCATAGTGAACAGTGATTATGCGCATCCAGCTTATTTTCCCGCAATCTAAATCGTTCCTTTCTAAAATTTAGAATTTCCTAGATTCAATTTAAATATTGGATTTACAATCCTTCCTTTACATGTAAAACTGCTGGACATTAACAGGTCGACTATGAAAAATTCAAACTACGGTGATTGGATCCTATTCTGCGATGAATGAGGCGATCATAATCAAAGAAAAAATTGTAGAAATTTGGGTTTATCCAAAAACGAAAAGCCTCGGTTTTGTACCGAGGCCGACGCCGATCGAGGATTCCCGATCCACAACATCAGTCTAATATACAATAAATTTTTGATGAAAGAATTTTTTCTTATTAAAAACTCTGTCATAAAATTTGAGTACTTTTGCCAGAATGATAGGAACTCATCTTCATTTTTAGCTCTGCTGCTATACTATCCTATATGTTAATGATGTATCTCTGAGCTACAATATGTGAAAAATAGATGGAAGAATCCTATGAAAGTGGGAAGCGACCATAGGATTGAATAACAGGATGGCGGGTGCGGCGAATTTGTGTTGCGGAAAATGTGTGGGGATGGCAATATCTTCCACTTAATGCACTGGTAGCTCAATTGGATAGAGTACCCGGCTACGAACCGGGCGGTTAGAGGTTCGAATCCTCTCCGGTGCGATATGTCAATACTAGTTATCCCGTGCGGCCCGCTAGAGACTAATTCTTATATCGTTTACGATCCATCTACCCTTTCTGCTGTTATTATCGATACCCCGCCTGATTCTTTTGAATCCATCAAACAAGTTGTAAAACAGCGTAATTTGAAGCCCGAAAAGCTCCTTTTAACTCATTCTCACTGGGACCACACAACTGACGCCAAAGCTGTCTCGGAAGAATATAAGATTCCCATTTATATTCATCCTCGTGATCTTGGCAATCTTGAAACTCCGGGAAGTGATGGATTGCCTTGCTGGTTTGAAATCCCTGCAGCAAAAGCTGATCACCTCCTAAAAGAAGGGGATCAAATTCAAGTAGGTAACCTCACTTTCCAAGTCATAGAAACTCCGGGTCATACTCCAGGGGGAGTTTGTTTCTATGATCCTAAGCATAATATACTTATTGCTGGAGACACATTATTTAGAGGTAGTATCGGCAATCTCTCTTTTCCTACAGCCCGCCCGAACGAGATGTGGGAATCTCTAAAAAAATTGAGCAAACTTCCCAGCAATACGGTCGTTTATCCTGGTCATGGTCCCTCGACAACGATTGGTGCAGAGCCTTGGTTATCAAATGCTAATGATGTTTTTAGCTAAATAGCTTTCCAATTTTGACTTTATTTTCAGGAAATATCAAAATTTTAATAGGGGTTACACATCATTAATTCGCTGATATTCAGCGAGGTTTTTGACATGAGAACAAGCGTTGTTGATTATATAGAGCTGCATGTCCAGGAAAATCCAAAGGTGATTGCTTTTCGCTACCTTCTTGATGGCGAGGAGGACATCGTTGAATTTACGTACAAAGAACTGCGATCTAAGGCAAGAGCGCTGGCTAAAAAAATTAGGTCCCAAGTGGAAGAGGGGGATCGCGTTCTTTTACTTTACTCTCCAGGACCCGATTTTATTGTCGCTTTTATAGCGTGCATGTATGCAGGTGTTATTGCTGTACCCACATATCCTCCAATTCCAAGACGTTTGAATATCGATACTGTTCGCCTAGAACTTGTATGCGATAATTCCAAACCCCATCTTATTCTGGCTGATAAAACAGCTTCAAATTTGCTTAGCGTCGCGATGTTAAAAGAAAGTGCCAAGAACATGTTGGGACGATTTTTTTCTTTCGGCACAAAAGAAATCAAAGACTTGGAATTGTCAAAAGCTCCTATTCTCGTGACTGAAGGACTAAAATTAAATGACAGTGAGGATTTTGTAAGAGCTAAGTTAGAGCCTGATCAAGTAGCTATGTTGCAATATTCTTCGGGTTCAACAGGAGAACCAAAAGGGGTAATGGTAACCCACAGCAATTTGGTTTCAAACATCCATGCAATTGCTGAAAGATGTAAGGTCACTAGAGATGCGTCGTGGATAAGTTGGCTGCCGCACTATCACGACATGGGATTGATTGGAATGATGTTGCTTCCATTCACTTACATGATATCTGTTACGTATCTTTCTCCCTTTTCTTTTTTGGAAAAGCCTATTCGTTGGTTAAAAGCAATCCATAAATATAAAGCTACTTATACGTGTTCTCCTAACTTCGGATACGAATTAGTTTTGAAGCATTACCAAAGAAAACCTGATCCGACCTTGGACATCTCTTCATTAGAATATATGGTCTGCGGCGCTGAACCGATCAATCCAGATCTCCCAAATCGTCTTTATGAAACTTTTAAAAATATTGGATTCCGATCGGGGATGTTTACTCCAGTTTATGGATTAGCAGAGCACACGTTAATGGTCACTGGAGGGGAAGCGGGCAGAAATCCTATCATTAAATCATTTGATTCAACTCAATTACGCGAAAATAGAGCTGTAGAACGGGATCCCTCTGGTTCCAATGGAACGATGTTAATAAGCTGCGGATATTCTTTAGAAGGGCATGGGGTTCGAATCGTAGATCCTAGCACTAAACATGTGTTAGACGATGGTCATTTGGGTGAAATATGGGCTTCGGGACCTTCGGTTGCCAAAGGTTACTGGGCAAAACCTGAAATTTCCGAGGAGATTTTCAAAGCTTATACTGCAGATGGCCAGGGTCCTTTCTTACGCACTGGAGATATGGGATTCATCTTTGAAAATGAGCTCTACATCTTTGGTCGGATTAAAGATATCATTATTGTCCGTGGTAAGAAATATGCGCCGCAAGATATTGAGATCTCAGTACAGAATTCACATGAAGGAATCCGCAAAGGAAATATTGCTGCATTTGGAATCACTGTCGACAACGAAGAGCGCCTTGTAGTTGTAGCGGAAAAATCAGACTCCGAAGAATTTGACAACCAAGAGATCTACAACAAGATCATTCAACATGTTTCGGGTGAGATCGGTATCTCAACCTACGAGATAGTTCTTATTAAGCCTCGTACGATCCAAAAAACAACCAGCGGAAAAATCCAACGTCTTGCTACCAAGGAATCTTATCTTAATAGTTCCCTTCAATCTGTTGGAAATTGGAAATCCCCCCTTGCAGTCTCAAAAGCGCTAGCTAATGTAAAGTAACTTTACATTACCACTCTTGTCTTTTATTCTGGTCGTACTATAGTCAATTCCATGAGCACACATGAACTGTTAAGTACATTTGATGCACATTATAATGAGAAAAACCCAACGGAATTTTGGGACAGCTATCAACTGTCTTCCAGTCAAAATCAACTTGTTTGGCAGTCTGTAAAAATTCCTAAAGGAATTTGCCAAGATGCCACTACTTATTGGAAAGGACGGGTAATTCAAATCTATGGAAGTGAAAGTACTTTAAAAAATATTGCCAGATTATTGTTTCAATATGCAGCATCCTTCCAAAATGAATTCGAAACAGCTTCTTTTCAAACGTTAAGAACATTCAGTAAATGGATCATCGTTTGCAATACTCTTTGTGAGTCATTTCATCACCATGTTTTACAAGGATATCTTAGGCAACGGTGGGAACCTCTCGAAAAAGTTGTCGAAAAGAAGTTACTTAAAAAAGATTTTGTCGTTTTTTTTCCAACCGATCTTGTGCAATATATTTTAAGCTTTTTGAAGTCGGCAGAATTAAAAGAGTTGCAATTCGTAAGTAAAAAATGGCGAAAGGCCATACAACCAAAAGCTTGGTATAATTTTTTTTCAAAAGTCCGTTGCATAAAAGGAAACTTAGGCACTGGTTTGGGCTATGATGGCGTCAGCACATTTAAAGGGAGTGATCTATATTCGCATACACCTGGTGTTATTTCAGGCACAACCGTCATTAGAAATGGAAATTATGAACGGGAAAGATCGGTTTTTTGGAACACTGAAGGGGAAAGAATTGTAACTGCCCCTGTGGAGTATAGAGGTGGGATTGGTGAAAGTTATGTAATGACCTGCTTCTTGGATCAAAAGCTCGTTATATTATTTAGAAAGCAACAGAACGATACGATGGTAGAACTTTGGGAAAATTATCTTTCCGAAACAGAAGGAAATTGCATTTGGCGTGTTTCTTTAAAAAAGCTTAATCGGGATATTTCTAGAATCCATCTTATCTGGAGCTTGAACAGCAAAACTGTCATTCTGAATTGTTATGAGAACCATTTTCAAGATAGAACCTATCTATATCGATTGAATGTGGCTGATTTTTCTATCCAACGGATAAATGGAAGTCCTATCATTGAAATTCAACATTTATATAGTCATTTAGTATTGTGCAAAGATGAGGCCGGGCATTTGCATGTTCATCATTTTAATGACGATGGAACATTTAAGAATAGTTTTGATCTAGGCCGATTTGATATCAGTTGCCTGTATGATTGGAACCTGCATTATCTTGCATTTTGGCATAGCCATGCACGGAAAGCTTTAAGATTATTTCCTGCTTCTGATCGATATGTCACACTTGACAAGGCTACAGATATAAATATTCATAATCCTGATGGAGTGTCTCCCTTTTGTGCAGGTTTTACGAACCAACCAGTGTTTGTCTACTTCTCTCAGGTAGATGACATTTATCAGATTATCTTGCATTGGATGAATGGAAATGGAACCCAAAAAATACCATTGGAAAAAGACGAAACCCTTATAGAACTCTGCTATATCTCGGATAAGCTGTTTTTAACTTGTTCTCAGGTAGGTGAAGAGAATAGCATTCGGATAAACATATGGAATTTTATTGAGTGCACTTTGCAAAAAAGTTTCAGAGTGATCAAAGATACGCCATCCAATTTTATTCAAATCTCACGCTTGAGAACAGGGTTAATGGGAGTATTAGTTTCACAGAATCTCTATTTTCTCGACTTTAACGAAGAACTCAATAGATTTTCTTTAATTTCTTTTCCTATTCGAGTTAATCAAATTAATTTTAGACAGGGAGTTTTAATCATCAATCCTCTTAAAGGAAACCCAGTCATTGCTTCAATAAATTCATGACAAAAAACATCTAAATCGTTATAATACAATTTTTTAAAATTATTTAGCGGAGGTTTTGTATTATGGGTTTAGTTGGTAAGTTAGCGCCAGATTTTAAAGCAAAAGCAATTGTCAAAGGAAAGATTGTCGATGACTTTTCATTGACGCACTATCGAGGCAAAAACATTGTGTTCTTCTTCTATCCTTTGGATTTTACCTTTGTTTGCCCTACAGAATTGCATGCATTCCAAGATGTTTTGGAAGAGTTTGAGAAAAGAAATGCTCAAGTAATTGCATGTTCAGTGGATAGCCATTTTTCCCATTATGCTTGGTTGAACACACCTGTTTCCAAAGGGGGGATTCAAGGCGTTGATTATCCGATTGTTTCTGATATTACAAAGAATATTTCCAAAAGCTACGATGTCTTAATGGAACAAGAAGGAATCAGTTACCGCGGCCTCTTTTTGATTGACAGAGAAGGCATTGTTAGACATCAAACAATTAATGACTTACCACTCGGACGTTCTGTGGATGAAGCATTGAGAACGTTAGATGCTTGGGTCTTTTACGAGAAAAATGGGGAAGTTTGTCCAGCCAACTGGAAACAAGGCCATCGCACAATGAAACCGACACAGGCAGGGTTGGAACTCTATTTCTCCAACAAATAAGGGTGAAGGAAGTCAGAAGTCAGAATACAGAAGATAGAAATTTGACCTAAAGTGCTCACTGTCAGTGAAATCAAACTTATCTTCTTTGTTACATATTCCGACTTCTGACTTCTGAATTCTGACTTCATACTTGATTATCTAACAAAAAATTCTTATGTTTGGTTTCTAATTGAAAGGAGTGCAGCTTTGTCAACTCTCCAATTTGAGGAAGCCCTACATCAAGAACTAGAGACTTTGCGCGCTTCGCTGCTCGAAGCTGAAGAGGAATCTGCTGCATTGCGTTCTCAGTATTCTCAATTGCGTGAGCTTGTCCGCAAAAGTGAAGAGGACTCCAAACAGGTTTCAAAAGATCTCAAAGAGGCAAAAGAAAAAGAGCAACAGCTTGAACGTGTCATTCAATTCCTACGTAAAAGAACAGAAGAATCTCATTTGGGCATCAATGACCTCGATGCACAATATCAAAAAACTCAAGCTGCATTAAAAAGCCTTACCGACGAGTTAGAAAAGTCCAGAAAAGAGCTGCAAGATTTAAACCAAGCCCTCGATGAAGTTCGACATGAAAAAGATCTCATTGAAAAATCCAATTTTTCCATGCAAGAAGAGATCGAGCGGCTAAAGAATCTGACTCAAACCGATCAACAGATCAATTTCGAGAATGAACTTAAAGATAGAGATGCAAGCATCGAAACCTTGCGAAATGATCTCGACCGTTTAAGGCACCAAGCTTTAAAAGAGATACAAATCGCACAGGAAGAACTTCGCAATAAAGAAAATGTTCTTAAAGAAACCTATGAGAGCAAATCTAAAGAGATTGACCGCAAGGAAAATGACTATCAACAGCAAATTCTAACCCTGCAAGAAGAAAAATCGCAACTTAGCAGAGAACTTGAAGAAACGTCACAGGCTATTTTAGAGAAAAAACATTTAGAAGATGCCTATGCAAAGTTACAGCTCGAATATCAGCACACCACACATAGGCTTCATGAAATTACAAACAATTCAAAAACTCAGTCGGAAGACCTAGAAGCTCGCTTGAGAATGGCACAACAACACTTAGCAAAAAGAGTGCGGGAAGCTGCCTTGCTCAATGAAAAATCTGAGGAACAACGTTCGAAAATCTTGGACTTGCAAGGCCAGCTCACAGAATCCAAGTTGAAAGTCACAGAATTACAAAATACCTTAGAAGTAGAGACACAGCACTACAAACGCTCTCATGAAAAAATGAGCGAAAGCCTCCACCATTTAGAATCCCAACTTGAAAAATGGGAGAAAAAGTACTTCCAGCTCCATGAAAGATGGCAGGAGGGAGAGGAACAGAATCAAAAATTAAGACGAACAGAAGAAAAATTTATCGAGATGCAGTCACTTTTAGGACAGCTTGGAAATCTCATTGGAAATCCTCATTTCCTAAATGCTACTCCAATACCTAAAGAACACACAAAGATTATCCATAATGAACCTGAGCCTATAAAAACAGCTCATCCACAATTCGAAGGTTCACAAGAACAACCACAGAAGAAAACTCAAAATCCTGACAGTTTATTTGAACCTCCTCATGCTCCTTCAAAATACAAAGAAAGCTTTTTCGATTAGTCCCATAACATACGTGCTTGCGCCCTTAAATTAACCATGGAGGACACGTTCTCGACTTTAGTATTTTTTGGGGAAGTCAGAAGTCGGAATTCAGAAGTCAGAATATTGCATGCCCTGACATTAGCATTACAGTACCAATGCAGGAAAAACTTCAAATATTCTTCTGAATTCTGGATTCTGTCTTCTGAATTCCTAAGGATTCAAGATTCAATATTTTGTAGCAAAAAAAGGCTAAAGTCGAGACGGGGTACAGAGAGAAAATAATTTTCTTTGAATGGTGTTTTTCTCCATGAATTCTGTGTTCTCCGTGGTTAATTTTCAAGGCTTCGGTTCAGAATGAAAAGGAGGTCAATCATGGTAAGTGCAGTAGCAAATAGCCCTATACTTTACTCTCCATCGACTGTAAAAGAACTTGACCAGTGGGAAATATTATTCATTGAAATTCCTGAAGAAGACCGAGTCAGAATCGAAAAAAATTTAGTCAAAGATCAGAAACGGCTGAATGAAGTTTATAGGGTCCTTCTCAATTGCGATTGGAAAAATTCTTTGTTTTTGGATGACGATATCACTTTTTGCCTTCTCTCATTATTCAAAGAGAAAAGGATCTCCATTACTGTGTTAGCTACCTCAATGTATTATCTTCATCTTGTAGAGGTTTATGATTTTAAAGGAGTCCATGTCCTGGACCTTTTTTCGAATGGAACAATCAATAAAATTGCTTTAAGCCTAATTAAATTTACTATGCTAGATGGAAGCAAATCTTTATATGGCGAACATACTCAAGATGTAGAATTGAACGATCGAGAACTTGTCGACCTCTTCTTTTCTATGCAAAGTGACAAGGTACATCCTTGTGAAAAAGTGTTATTCTACACAAGAGACCGTGAAGGAATTCCCTTGCCTGGACAAAAATTCCGAAGTATCTCTCAAGAAATTCAGGCACGATTAGGTTTTAATTTTTTTGGAAGAGTCAATGACCATATTCTATATCCCTCTGCAAAGCTCTGTGAAACCTTTATGGAAACCAAATTTGGAGAAAATGAAATCATTTGCTGTATTTATTTATTTGCAATGCCTATTGAATCCACTCTTCTTAAATGGCAACTCAATAATGTTAGAGTCAAGACAATTCCAGCTCCCAAGTTAGATCTTAAGCAATATCCCTCAGAAGTGGATCATTATGTTGCACGAGGGCTAGACACTACAAAACATGATGAGTATCATCAATATCGCTGTTCATGCGTATTTAAGGAACATAGGCCCCTAATTACTGCACTTGCAATTCAATACAATCAAATAATTGTTGCAAATAGACTGGGTACTTTAGCACATAAAATTCTTTTCCGATTGAACGGGTTAGAAATGATGCACTACCCAAGAGGTAGAAGGATTAATAAAAATGTAACAAACGATAGCAAATCATTCTGGCAGGCTCTCAGAGACACAATTTATGAAATTGAAAAAAGAGATGCTGAAAAGCTAAAAAATCATGGACGTCATAAATTATATAAAAATGATTTAAACTGGCTTATCATTTGTATTGCACGTACTTTTTTCCTCTATGGAGAAGAAATCGAAAATGTCTTCAAGGTCGCACTAAATATGCCTTCTGACGATAACAATAAATTGTTTTCCAAACCCTTCTTTAAACAAATTAAATCCACCATCGATGAACTAAAAAGAAAAATCAAGCCTTTATCTAATGACCCCAGAGGCCTTATCGAACGCATTGTATCCCCACGGTGGGAGAACAAAAACTAAAGAGATATCGTCAAAATTTCCTGCAGTAGGCTTGGCTTCAATTTCATAAAAAGAGTCCCCCTCTTTCAAAGGCTGTATCTTTGTAACAGTTCCTACACGTAAACCTGGAGGAAACACGCCGTCCATGCCAGTTGTTACTAAAAGATCATTGATACGCAGTATCGGTACTGTGGGAGCCTTTGAATCGCGATCTTGCGGCTTTCCGGTCCTTAAATCTCTTGCACCACCTTCCTCATCACTATGGTCATAATTGAAACCTGTTCCTTGTAGAACATATTGATGTGTTCTCCATAGAACACGTTTGCTCCCTTTAATTTCACCCTTAGCTAAAAACCAAGATGCTGCATCTTTCGCAAGAGCTTCACGAAATGCTAAAAGCTGTGCCGCTAGCTCAGATCTTTTCTTATCATCCGGATAAAGATCGTGCCTTGTTGCTAACGCTTCTAGCAAACGTTCCGTTTGCTCAGCCAACATTCGGCTTTGTCCACCGCCTCGAAGAGCTCTTACAGAAGGGTTTATTCCCGAATCCGTGAGTAATCTAACTCTTGATTGGTTTGTACCTACATAATCGATGACACCAATTGCAGAAGCTCCGACAACAACAGGACTATTTTTAGAAATGACATCTTTTTCAAGATCTTTATTATCTGCATTTCCAACATTGATCCAAAAGAAACTGTTCCATGAACCCGGCGGTCGATAAATCACTCTCGCTGGTAAAGCTTGCAACTGCAGATCAAAAACCTTCTGCATTTGCTCACAATGACGCTCAGACAGCTTTTTTGATTCAGGAGTGGCGGGCATTATCAATAATGCATCGCACAATTGAGAATACAAAGTGTGCTCCTCGTGGAACATATCTTGCAGTCGGTTTACTTCGTGACTAAGCAACTGATTTTCCAACTGCAAGCGTTGGACCTGTTCATCAACTTTATAGATAGAATCGCTTTTGTTAGTTGAGCCTTGAAAGATGCTCCAAATGGGAGATAATGTTGCAGCGGAAAATCCAGATAAACTTTCTGAATACTCTTTGGGAATAAACATAAGTCCTAAAATAGCGGCCATCAGAACCAATAAAGACCCTGAAGATTTTCTTCGCATACCCTTAGCCTACAACAGTCAAAATCGATTCCACAACATAGTCAACATTATCTTTGTTCAATCCAGCGACATTGATGCGTCCATTTAGGAGCATGTAGATACCAAATTCACTTCTTAAACGCTTGGCTTGCTCTTCAGTAATTCCACAGAACGAAAAAAGACCATTTTGTTCTTCGAGAAAACTAAAGTCTTTCAATTTTCCACGTTTTGCAAAACCATTCACTAGCAATTTACGGACTTCAAGAACACGATTTCTCATTCTTGCTAATTCCTGGAGCCATTTTTCTTTCAGTCTTGGGGTGCCTAGAATTGTAGCGACAATTCCAGCTCCATGCATAGGGCAAGTGGAAAACATGCTTCTTCCAATAAATTGCAATCTACTTCTAACCTTATTAGCAATATCTTCAGTTTTAAATACTCCCGCAAGAATCCCTAAACGTTCTCCATAAATTCCGAAATTTTTCGCAAAAGAATAGGTCACAAAAAATTCTAAACCTTGCTCTAAAAAATATTGGACCGCCCAAGCATCTTCATCCAAGCCATAACCAAAACCTTGATAGGCCAGGTCAAATACTGTCATGAGATTACGTTTTTTAATGAGTTCGCACACTTCCTTCCATTGTTCCATCTTAAGGTCAAAGCCTGTAGGATTATGACAGCAAGCTTGAACTAATATCACACTTTTTTCAGGCATTTTGTTGATAGCATCACACATAGCTGGAAAGTTGATCCCATGTATTTTTTCATCGTAATAGGGGTAAAACTCATGCTCTAAACCACATCTTTTGAAAATAGAAGGGTGGTTGGCCCAACAGGGATTTGAGAGGAAGATTTTTTTAAATCCTTGTTCTTTGAGCAAAAATCCTGCCATTGAAAGTGCGCCCGTTCCACCAATGGTTTGGTAGCCCATGATCCTTTCAGTCCCATTCTTCCTGCCTACGTAATTGAATATCAGGTTCAATGCCTGGGCGACAAATTGAGGATCTCCATCCATTGGCAGGTAATCTTTAGGGTTTCTCTGGCGGATCATAATCTTTTCAGCATCCCGCACAGAATCAAGAAGCAATGACCTTCCTTTCGCAGTTTTATAAGTTCCAACTCCTAAATTAACTTTTTTTGGATGTTGATCCTTTGCAAAAGTGCTTGATAGACTTAAAATGGGATCTTGAGGTGCCATTTCGATCGATTCGAACATCGACATAAAAAAACCTATGTTTATTCAATAAGTCGATTATAATAAACTAGATGATTATTGTCTTGAGAGAGATCCAAACAGCAGAATAGTGACTTTAAACAACATAAAGTAATAATAATGAGAATCATTGCCGATAACAAAATTATCCGAGATTTGGTCATCGATCCAGAAACAAGGCTCGCCAATCCGGTATTTCAAATTCCTGAAGCTGAAATTCAATTTGAGTGGCCTTCCTTGCTTGAGTACATTGGCCTTGGAACAATTTACTCGGAGCTTCCTCCATTTGACCACACTCACAAATTGTTTGATGTGATCGTAGAGACTTTAACAAAACATGATGAAGAAGGTGTTGTATTTCATATCTATGATCATCTATTTGCTGAAAATTTAAGAGAAATTTCATCCTTGCAACAGATAAAGACACCTTACATTTTGGAAGCTATTGAAAGGCAAAGAAAAATGCCTTCATATCATGCTGCAAGCCAGTTCATATCCAAAACACTAGACGAGTACGAAAAAAGATTTCGAGAAGATGCACCTAATACTATTCACGATTTGATCTTGTACCTAGGTTGGGATAGAATGTGCGCCAGCGTTTCCTATCTATTTAATCACCAGTCAGACAAGCCAAAATTTATTGAAGGGATTAAAGGGATTGGAGACTGTTTGATCGAATCTTATCAGCACATTTCCAGTCATGGGCGCACGGCTCCTGGCGCATCTAGAATGATTGAAACACTGTTTTATTACGAAATGCGTGAAGAAGTCATGCACCTGCATTCAGAGCCTATATGGGAGATGCTAAGCAAAAGCTTTCCAGGATTAAAGTCTCCTGAGGCATTGATCGATTTTCTCTATATCGACAACGCTGTAATCCCATTTGAAAAATACGCTGACGATGAATACGTAACACTAGATTCTCCCGAAATCGTGTTGGCAAGGCTGAATTTAGCTAACTACATTTTACCGCGCCTAAACTACAGCCTCAGCCCCAAAAAAATCCATTTCTTGGAATAGCTGAATCGTTTACTGAAATAGCTTCTTAGCTTTTCCGCGCGGTGGCGTGGAGTACGATAGCGGAGCTACCGCCATGCGTTGAGTAACAAGCTTCGTAGCTTCTGCCGCATTCCATGGCCTACGGCAGAAGCCGGGAAGCTTACCTTGCAACGCATGGCGGTAACTCCACTCCGTTCCGCTACCGCACTCCACGCCTGCGGAAAGGCTACCGATTTGTTCGCACGCCGCTATTTCCGCTTAGTCCTCTATGTCTGTCCCTTCTCCACATGTTCGAATTTTTTTGACACACGAATTTAAGCAAGCTACAATCCTTTCTTTCAAAGGAGTACCTTATGTTTTTTAAATCAATCTGTTTATTTGCTGGAGTGACAATGTGTAGCTTAGGATATGCTGATAATACGAATACTGGATTTGATGATTTAATTAAAGATCGTCATAGTGGGCGTGTTTACGACGGTTCAAAAGAAATATCAGCTTATCAAATAAATAAAATTATCGAGGCTGCAAGGTTAACTCCCTCCTGCTACAACGACCAACCTTGGTACTTCATTATAGGAAATAAAGCGACCCATCCAGAAACGTATCGGAAAATATTCGATACAATGGTTGAATTTAACCAAGGTTGGGCAAAGAATGCTCCCGTTTTGATTTTAGCAGTTGCCAGCACAACTTTTTCAAAAAATGATAAGCCTAATCGCTGGGGGCCTTATGACACAGGTGCTGCAGCCGTCAGCATGGTATACCAAGCAACAGCTTTAGGTTTAATGGCCCATGAAATGGGTGGATTCGATGAGAAGAAAGCGATGGCAAGTTTTGAAATTCCTGGAGGCTATATTCCTATGGCTGTGATTGCTATTGGATATGAAGCGGAAAATACTGCTAAGGACACTAAAAAAGATCGCAAGGCTGTTTCAGAAAACTTTTTCTTCAACTCATGGAAAGAGGGTAAATGAAACGCTGTCAGTGGTGTGAAAACGGTAGTGATTTAGATAAAGAGTACCACGATAAGGAGTGGGGTGTTCCGGTCCATGATGATCGGACCCACTTTGAATTCCTTATTCTTGAAGGTGCTCAGGCAGGATTGAGTTGGGCGACGATATTAAAGCGTAGGGAAGGATATCGCAAAGCATTTGCAAATTTCGACGTGAAGAAAGTGGCAAAATTTGATCAAAAGAAGGTCGAAGAGCTGATGAAGGATGAGGGAATTATCCGTAATCGCCTAAAGATTGAATCTGCTGTGATCAATGCTAAGGCTTTTCTTGAGATACAGAAAGAATTTGGAAGCTTCGAAAATTATGTGTGGCAGTTTGTGGATGGTAGTCCCATCCAATATGAGCGAAAGACAATAAAAGATGTTCCTGCAATTACTGAAGAGGCGGTTGCTTTAAGCAAAGACTTAAAGAAGCGTGGCTTTAAATTTGTGGGGCCCACGATTATTTACGCCCACATGCAAGCGACAGGGCTAGTTAACGACCACACAACCGATTGCTATAGACATGCGCAGGTAAAAAAGCTGAAGTAACGACAAAAAGGTCCTAATTCGACAAAAGGTCCTAACTATAGTCGTTTACCGAAATAGCTTTCTAGCTTTTCCGCGCAGCGGCGTGAGTGCGGTAGCGCAGCGAATGCGGAGCTACCGCCCTTGCCCTGACCGCAAGCAACGTTTTGTTTGCAAAAACCTTAACCCAATATCTTGTTATACAAAATTCCTTTCAGCGGTCAGGACAAAGGCGGTAGCTCCCTCCGGTCGCCACCGCATTCCACGGCCTACGGCAGAAGCTACGAAGCTTGTTACTCAACGCATGGCGGTAGCTCCGCATTCGCTCCGCTACCGCACTGCTATGTAGAGTGTCAAGTAAAC
>JBDHQB010000015.1:0-67123 GCA_039806825.1 Parachlamydiaceae bacterium
TGACTTCTGACTTCTGACTTCTGACTTCTGACTTCTGACTTCTGACTTCTGACTTCTGACTTCTGACTTCTGACTTCATTTTTTGTTCTCTCCGTGTGCTCCGTGCACTCCGTGGTTAATGCGTTACTCCACGAGCTCTTCGGCTGTCGCAAACTTTTTCCTGACCTCTTTGAGATTGAAAAGTTCTTTGGGTTCGGCAATGGTAGAATCTATAATGTCAAATAGAGAAAAGAATTGCTTTGCTTTGAATTCGCTCCAGGTCTTTTCCAATTGGGGTTGACTCAAATATCTTTTCAAAGTTGCTAGGTTATCTGCATTTCCTTTTGCGATCCCTAGCAATTCGAAATCTTTTGTAGACACAATCCCAACAAGGGTTAATGCCTTTTGATCTTTGTATCCTAATTGTTCAAGTTGTTTTAAGGAGATACCATCGATTCCAGAAAGTTCTTCAAAAGACAAAGTCCTTGGTCTTTTTTGAGCTACTACTGCAGGAGCTATTTTAGGGGTATTCATCTCGAAAAACAATTTTTGAAATTTATTAATAAGAGAAACTACAATTGGTAAATCATCGGGTTTATTATCTGAAGGAAGTGATTTATCAAACAGTGGAATAGCTAATGATAATGGTCCCAGAACACTTCTTAACTCATTGGTGACCAAAAAAGGATTTCCTTCATCATCGATAAGCTTTTCTTTATGCTCTAAAAATTTTCTATAAGTGCTTAGAATTTCATTCACAATGTGAGGACTAAGGTTACTCAGTATTATCAAATATTTCTCAAGAGTAATAGTCTCACAACTTTTCATGAGGGCAACTATCTCTTCATCGATATTTGGTAAACATAAATATAAAGCAAAGTTTCTACATTGTTCTTCGCTCAGATAAGGTATAGAGGATATTAAATATCTTTGTATTGGAACTTCGTTCACTTCGGGTGTCATTCCTGCTAAAGAAAGATAAAGAGGGGGTATACTCCCTACAAATTCACTCATGACATGAATTTCCATATGGGAGGGATTTGATTTTTGAAAGGGAAGCGTTGCAGCATGCCTAGCTGTTTCATCTACATTCCAAGGGAGTTCTAAGGTGTTGTTAAGGCTTTGACTTTTTATGATGGTTTTCAAATGCTGGCAAAGTAATTGCAATTTTCTAGGTGTAGCAGAGAGCTGATGTGCAATATATCTTGCTTCTGTAGAGTTTAATAAAGCAAAACTATTTGTTCTAGAAAATCCTCCACATGTAGTTAAGAAATCTTCAAGTGTCTCCTCATCCATTGCAACTATTAAAAAGGGTAATGCTTTGCTACGGTTATTTGCATCTAATTCGATAATCAAAAGCTCATATGCGCTTCTAGCTTCTTCTTGAGGCACTAATTCTTGAAAGTTTTTTAAATATAAAACCCTAGAAGGACAATCGCTGCCCGAACAATCTGAATTTAACTTCATTAAAAGAGCTATAACAGCTGGATCATTATCGTGTAGTTCCAACATTGTCGATTGCAATAGCACTCGTTTATCGGTTCCCATGCAGTTATATGCCAATCTTTGCGAAGCCGGTGAATAGACTGTAAAACCTAAACAGAATGATTCAAAAAACCATGTATCGAAAAAATCATTGGTAAAAATGAATCTTGCTCCATAAGGTTGAGTGGTACGATCTTCCCAGCCACTTTCAAGACCTATCAATAATGCATCATAGTCACCTGGAACCCTATTTGCTAAAAAAAAGGTCCTTAAACAGTTTTCAGTAAAGTCTTTATCATTAAAAATTGAAATTAGGGATCCTAATCTTCCAATTTCAATGGTATTTGTAGGACACTCTGAAAGTTGATTTCGATATGGTTCAGGCAACATCTCCATAGATTGTCGGCAAAAGATGATGGCATTTTGATGGGGGTTGATGAAATGTAGAAGTAAATTAAAATATCTTTTAATCCATTCCCCTTTGTGATCTCTCTCAAAAGCTTCAAAGGCTTTTGTTCTAGCTTGTTCAGCTATAAACATAATATTTGCAAATGCGACTGGATTTTCTTGTAATAGGTCATAAAGCACTTGAGCGCAATGTGGGAAATGAGATTGTTGATTAAAAAAACATGCTTTTGCTTCAAGAGTAGCATCTGGATTGGAGATTAAATCTACATATGAGGTCTTAATATTCTCAAAACTTTGTAATTGAACATTATAGTTCCTTGGGTTGCCTACAGTTGTAGTTGCTACCGGACTAGCCATGAGGCCCCTCCTTTTTTAATCTTTTAACAATTTTAGAAAGAGAAAAAAGCTCATTATTTGTCTTTACAAGACCACTTAATGTAGAGATACTCCAAATTTTTTTAT
This sequence comes from Parachlamydiaceae bacterium, assembly GCA_039806825.1. Taxonomy (GTDB): domain Bacteria; phylum Chlamydiota; class Chlamydiia; order Chlamydiales; family Parachlamydiaceae; genus JBDHQB01. The sequence continues at coordinate 2,335 of JBDHQB010000015.1, forward strand.
CCGCCAACTCTGACCAGCTTTTAACTAAATTTTTTTGTCTTAGATAATCTCTTAAAATAGCTTCATGCCTGTGTGAATTCTTTTCATTCATTCCTAAGCAGAACAGATCACTTTGATTATAAATTCCTACTTTGTTCAGACCTTCGATTGTGATACCCATTTCTCTTGCAACAGCGCTTGTAATGCCCTTTAATAACCCTACGCCAAATATTAGATCTTCCTTTACCGGCTCTTCACGCCTTCTTTTGACAATAGGTCTATTAGATTGCAAAAAGGCTAAGATAGGTACTCGTGGATTAGATAGTGTTCTATAAATTCCATTTATTTGGCTTAATGAAATTACAATTGAAGCTAAGTGTGGAGGCCGCTTATTGGGAGGAAGTTCTGCATCACAATAGTCCTGAAACCTTTGAATTGCTTGAAATACAGCGCCAGAAAATTGTCTAATTCTATTTAGTACTGCTTGATAGTCATTTTCCAAACTCTCATAAGCAATTTTATATTGCCTTGACTCTCGATCATAGTTTGGATCTTGAAAGCCTTCTAAACGCAATGTTAACTGGGAGGACTCTTCTTGTAAGCTAGAAACCGCTTTCCTAAGATGTTCATCATAATTTTTGAACCATGCATTTAAAATTGTAGGAGGAAGATATTTTAGAAGAGCGAGAGTTTTCTCAATAGTTAATCTTTGAGAATATTTTTGTAAACGCGCTAACCCTTTTTTCATATCTGCAAATTTCAAACCACATGCAAACTCTTTGATTTGAGATATATTTAAATAGGGTAAAAAACGCATGTAAGCCTTTTGGACTTCTTCATTTAAAAATCCCGCAAAAAACAGAAATGCACTAGGAATTTCTTTAACAAAAGTTGTTATGTGAAGTTCCTCTGTGGCGCTGACATTTAGGTCTTTTAAAGGTAAATTTGCAGTATGTTCACCCACTTCTTCTATTGTAAGGTCTATATCGACTGAAAAACTTTCTTGGTGAACTTCAAAAGTTGAAGTGAATTCCAAAACCTTCCCCATTCGCTCTTCACTGCTACGAAACCTCTGTATGAAATGTTCTATTTCGACAGGATTAAACTGATGAAAAGAAGTTTTTTTATGAACTGTTACATCGTCAAAGCTATCCAATTCATCTGGATTGAGAGAAGCTAAAATATACGGAAGCGCAATAGATGATCTTTGTGAAAGTTCCTTCACAATAACCTGAAGACCACCTTCTTCAATTGAATCTAAGATTTCACAACAGAGTTGAATTCTTTCTCCAAAATTTCCACCAACCGAAATGATTTCTTCCAAAATTTTGGCAAGAACAACTAAATTTTCCGTACATTTTTTTATCAATAATAACCTTGTAGATCCAGTCACACGCATGATTGCGGTAGCTTGTACCTCAGTTGAAAAAGCAAAAAAATGATTATAAAAGGCGTTTCTGATCCACTGTGTGAAAGTTTTATCCGTGAATAACAAAGTGAATACAGGGGGTAGTATGTCAGATGTGTCGTCCCATCCTTCCGAGATTCCATGAAAGAATTCTTTGACTTTGGGAGTAGAACTATCCAAAACATATTTCTCTAATATAATTTTTGAAAGATAAGGATGATCTCCAGCCGAAATAAAATAGCCTAAAGCTCTCGGATCAGTTTTATCATAAACTATTGTGGGAAAGCTTTTAAGGATAGCCTGGGGCAAATGATGAACAACTTTCCAACAAATTTTTTTAGAGTCTGTTGTTCGATTGTTCTGCGAGCTAAAGCTCATAAGCAATTCGAATATTTTCACATAACTTTCAAGATCTTTTTCACGTGTTATTTCAGTGAAGAGCTCAATTAAACTTTGAGATGATGAAAGCGCGACAAAGATCGCAAAGGCATTTTTATCTAAATGCAGTAAGTTTTTTAATGTTAAGAGGTGATTTCGGCTTACTTCAAAAATTTTTAAAACTTTGGCCTTTTCTTCCAATGAATGATCTGGAGAATTAAATAATTCCAAATAAAGATTTGTTAGTTGTTCACTTGAGCTTTCTTCAATTAAAGCTTCTAGCCGCTCTCTATTCATTTCAAAAATAGTGAAACTTTTATTGTCTTCTGGAAAAAACCAGGCAGTTAATGTCCTGCAGCTTCTAGTGCATATGCTCCAAACCATAAAAACCTTAAGATGATAATTTCAAATGTTGTTAGAAATAGGAAAACAGGTTAGTCTAATACTAATTCATTATTAGCAGCAATAAACATTTTCCTATGAATTCTAATTTAGAAAATTCAGTAGAACAAGCGATGCATGCGATCGCTTTTTTGAAAAAGCCCCAGTCATTGCAATTTATGCATGATGTTGCCCAAGCAATCAGCCACTGCTTTCTACAAGGTAACAAAATCATTATCGCAGGCAATGGCGGCAGCCTGTGTGATGCCTCACACTTCGCCGAAGAACTTACCGGCTTTTTTCGCGGCTATCGCCCTGCCCTCCCAGCTATCTCACTTTCAGAACCTGGCCACATAACATGCACTGGGAATGATATCGGTTTTGACTGGGTTTTTTCCAGGGGAGTCGAAGCCTACGGCAAGCCAGGCGATATCTTTGTAGGTCTTACAACGAGTGGTAACTCCAACAATATCATTAAAGCCTTCGAAGCCGCAAAAAAACTTGAGCTCGTCACAGTGTCATTTCTAGGTAAGGGGGGAGGAAAATTGAAAGGGGTTGCTGATTTTGAACTCTGTATCGACGGATTTTCCACCTCAGACAGAATTCAGGAAGCTCACATGGCCGCAATCCATATGATTATTGAAGAGGTTGAAAGGGTTTTGTACCCCACTTCGGAACATCTTAAAGTTAAACAATCGGCCCTGGTATAGCAGCAAACTATGTCGCATAAACACTTTGAAGTCTATTTTGTCGATGTGATGAAGGGTGAGCGGAAAGGTTTTGCGGCAAGCCTTCTACGTGGAACCTTATGGGTGCTAAGTGGAATCTATAAAGTGGGTGCCTCAGCACGCAACCTCGCCTTTGATCAAGGCTGGTTCCGCTGCTACTACCCGCCTGTGCCGCTTGTTATTAGCGTAGGTAATATTGTAGCTGGAGGAGCTGGGAAAACCCCAGTTACCCTTATGATTGGCGAAGAGCTTCATCAAGAATTCTCCATCGCCATCCTTTCCAGAGGCTACCGTGCCCAAGCTGAAAAGTTCTCGGCTCCTGTATTACTGAGTAAAGGGCAAGGAGCGCTTCATCCCGCCTCATTTTGTGGGGATGAACCCTATTTGCTGGCTCAAAGGCTTCCCAAAGCCATCGTTGTCGTGGGAAAAGACCGTTATCAGTCCTCAAACATAGCGGCAAGGCTTGGAGCACAAGTGATCATCATGGATGATGGCATGCAGCACCGCCGCATAGCCAGAGACCTTGAAATTGTGGTTATTGATGTTAGAGACCCCTACGGCCAAGGCTATTATCTACCAAGAGGTCTTCTACGAGAAAGCATTAAATCTGTGGGAAGAGCTGATCTAGTGATTCTCAATCATGCTGAAGACTCTGAAAACTGCGCTAAAGTAAAGCGACAAGTCTCCCAATATACTTCTGCACCCATCGTTGCAACACAGCTTGAGGTCTTAAAAGTATCCGATATAGATGGAAACACCCAAGATATTGCTGGAAAGAAGGTCGGAATGTTTTGCGGTATTGCCCATCCAGATTATTTTAGAAAAACGGTACTAGAGCTTAAAGCGGAAGTCGTCAACGAATACCTCATGGGAGATCATGAAGGGATTCATATCCAAAAGCTTTCCAATTTTGCCAATGAATGTAAAGCACAAGGGGCACAAGCTATTATTTGCACTGAAAAAGATCGAGTTAAAATTTCAAATTCACTGGGTTTACCTCTTCCTATCCTATGGGTCCAGTCCAAACTTCGAATTATCGAAGGCCAAGAGCATTGGAATCAATTTATTACTAAAGCTAAAAACGCTTTAATTAATTATTAAACAGATTAATTGACAATATATTATTTTTATTTTAAAACCTGTTTATTATTTTTTTAGTAAAAGTTGTTTTTATGTTAGGTAATATTAGAGTTTCTTTTAATTCAGAAATTAATAAATTTAAAACTGGAGACTTAAATGACAATTCGTATTCGTGTGGAAAATAGAAACCCACAATTAGATGTCACTTTGTCCCAAAGATGGACACGTAATGCAAGGACTTGGGGTGTTGTTGCAATAGCAAGCTTGGTTGCCATTGGAAGTCTTGCCGGTTTAGTAATGGCTTTGAACAAACATATCGCTTTAGCATTAGATTTAGCGAACAACGGAAGAGCTCTTAAAATTAGTTTGGGCTGCGGTGCAGCTTTAGCTGTTTCAGGAGCAATTTTGCCCCTTGCATTTATAAATTCAAAAGCTAAACAAAATAGATATGATTTATTAAGTAAAGACTTCGAAGGGAGCAAAGATGATCTCTTAGAGGCAGCAAAAACTCTAAGTAGCTGTATTATAAAGTCTGGTCGAACTCAACACTTCTATAACGCAAAGAATCTTATTAACCCTGTGCCACGAGAAGACAAAGATAATTGGGCATCACAGCAATCTGGCTGGTCCCAATATCATTTAAGCCCTAATGAACGAGAAATGGGATATCGCCTAATGGAAAAGATCAATTCTATTTGGACTCCACAGCATGGTGGTAGCTGGGTTGAAAGATAATCCTACCTATACATAACCCACAAAAGCCTGAGCAACAATTTTAGGCTGATTAATAGACGTTCAATTCTTGCATTTTAACGCGAATTTTCTCGAGCATTTTCTTTTCATTAGCACTTAGGTCGCTGTTGGAATCTTCTAAAATTGATGCTGACATTACAGCTCTAATGTCATCTTTGGAGCTAAAGATGAGTTTAAAGCGCTCCTCAGTTCCCTCAAAGCCATTTTGGAGGTAATTCAAAAGACGATGATTTTTTTGTGCTTTATCCACAGTGATGGTTAATACTAATGCGGCTATTCCCCCAACTGCCATCGCTGGAAGACTTATAACTGGAAAAATGACCCTATCCGCTAATCCATATTTAGAAAGATATTTAGCTAATAAACCTGCTCCAATAAATGCGCCTGCAGTAACAATTGAAGTAATAGCAACAGGAAGCCATGATTTTGTATTACGGGTTATCTTTTGATTAAAGGTCGCATCCAATCTCAAATCGTGCATTACATCTCTTTCAATTCTAATATTAGCCATAAGAACTCCATTAATTTTTTATGCAAATTATAACAATTTATCCAAAATATCCTTAAAAATTAATCTAATCTTAATAGAGTTACAAAAAAAGCAGTTTTTTCATATTTTAATGTAACTTAATTGTTTTAGATAATTTAATTATTTACTATAATCATTATTTAATTTAATAAAAGGTAAATTATGAATATTAAAATTGCATTACCTAATCGATCCGCAGAGTATGATGCCACCCCAACACAAAAAAGAATACGTAATACAAAGAACTGGGCGCCCGTTGCTATTGTTGGAGTCCTTTTCGCTGCGAGTATTGCTGCTTTAATAACTGCGTCAGTTATTATTCACAATAGCCCTCCTCTTGATTTCCAAACTAAATTGCAGAGAGCAATACCAGTAGCTTTAGTAGGCATTATTATTACAAATCTTGCATCAGGTACAGGGACTATTCTTTTGACCATTAAAGCTAAACATACTGATAAATTGTTTGAATATTCAGGAAGGGATTTTGAAGGAACTAAGAAAGATTTAGCAAAAATTCGTGATACCTTTCTGATCAGTAGTTATACAATTCCTGAAGCAGAATCAGATAAATATCTCGAAGATTCCGATTTAGTAGATTGGAAAACAAGGTTTACAGGATGGTCGCGTTCAAATTTAAGCCCCAATGAAAAGAGAATGGGTTACCTTCTTAGTAAAGAAATTAGTAAATATTGGTACCGAACTTCAATGGGCCATTGGATTGAAATAAATGGAAATTAGATGTTATTTAGTTGATAAATTGATTTTTTAGTTTAATATTAATTAAAAATCTTCTAATATTTTAGTTTATTATTAATAATAACAGAGATAATAACATGGTTTCACCCGCTACTCAAGAGCCTAAGAAATTAACTTTACAGGCCATAGATTCTAATCTTACTAAACCCTCTTCTAAACAAATTCATGGAAGAAGATTTTCTAATGTTGCTCCAGTAGTGGCTTCAAGTATTGTTTTTGGACTAGGTGTTGCAAGTCTTGCCTCGTTAGCTGTAATCGTTGGTTTGGTGCATAAAGGGATTTTGGTAAGATCTTCCGATCTTTTCGCAAAGATCTACTTTCCTATCCGTATCGCATGTCCTTTGCTATTATTCACAGGTGGATTGCTAACTATATTTACCAGTCTCCGCTGTGCAAATAATAGATCTGTTATCAAACAGTTAAATGATAGATCTGCGAAAGAAATTCCTATCAAATACATCAGAACTTTCTTAGTAAATTTTCAGTGCTCTTCCTATAAACGTGAATACCTCTCAGCGTCTGAACAAGCTGTGTTGTCCCAACTCAAAAAAGTTTACCAAGATGAAATTAAACTTGAGCTTGATGTACCTCATAATGAATTTGTAACTATGATTGGCAACGGTGTAAGTCGGTATTCAAACAGATCATATATCTCTGAATATTGGTTCGAGCATATTGTCATGGCTGAACTTCATGAAGGAAAGCATGAATTTACTGCGCAGCAGCAAGCGAATATGACTTATCTTAGAACACAATTAAATATACCTGCAGTAGAAGCTGAACCAGAACAAGGATTATAAACATGACAACATTTAGCATAAGATTTGAAGATAGATTACCTGAGGCAGAACTCAGTATCCGTGCATCGGATGCGACAAGCAGACAGAAAGCTGTGAGAAAGTGGAGAAATGTTGCAGCCATAGGTGGAACAACCGTTGCTGCTTTAGCCTTGTTAGCAATTGTCGGTGTTTCATTTGCTGGTAGTATGGGTGGTAAATTTAATCTATCATCTAAGGCAGAAATGGCTCTAGGTTTCGGTGGTGGATTTGGTGCATTTGCTCTTTCAACTGTTCCCATCCTTGGAATAGTTAAGACTTCAATATTTGCTCAGAACGGCAGCAAAGCTATTGATATTCTCAATACTGAAAAAGATTACACTGAAGAAGAGATGTATAGAGTTATTTGCACACTTTATGATTCTTATTATTGGTCTGGAATACCTGAAAATAAGTCTACCTTAAGCAATAATGAGAAAAAAATGTTGAGGCAGATTTATAGCAAATGGAATGACTTTGTGATCGCTAAAATAAGAGCCTCTGACGCTACTGAAAGAGGTCGAAACTCTGATGCCAAAGAAACATATGCTCACAAAATGATCAAATATGCATACGTTTTACACAATGTTGATTTGAATAGACAAGGGCAGCCATTCATCAACCATTACAATTTCATGGTCAACCAAGTGAATAATTTCGAGTGGAATTAAAAGTACAAGTCCAAAAACTAATGGACAAATGGACGGACTAAAATGGACTAAAATGGACAAAACAAACGCTTACTGCTGTCTACTTTAGTCCATTTTAGTCCACTTAGTCCGTCCATTTGTCCATTAGTTTTTGAACTCATTGTTATCGTTTAGCGTAATTCAGATCGAGCCATTTCAGGTAATCACCATTGCGGATATTGTCTACCCATTCTTTATGATCGATATACCACTTCACAGTCGACTTGAGACCACTCTCAAAGTTATGGCTAGGCTTCCAGCCTAGTTCACTCTCAATCTTTGAGCAGTCAATGGCATACCTGAAATCATGACCAGGACGGTCTTTAACAAAAGTGATCAACCTGTCAAGACCCTTTTCACTCTTGACCTCTTCAATAATTTTCACAATCGCTTTCACAACATCGATGTTCTTTCTTTCCGCATTTCCACCAATATTATATGTCTCACCCTTTTTACCGTTTTTAAGCAACATCCAAAGAGCTTCTGCATGATCATCCACATACAGCCAGTCTCTAACGTTTTTCCCTTCTCCGTAAACCGGAAGAGGCTTTTTGTCCAAACAGTTCAATACCATGACTGGGATCATCTTTTCCGGAAACTGATAAGGACCATAATTGTTGCTACAGTTGGACACACAAGTGGAAATGCCATAGGTAGTACCGTAAGCCCTAACAAAATGGTCTGAAGATGCTTTTGAAGCTGAATAAGGTGAGTTTGGATGATAGGGTGTCTCTTCAGTAAAATAACCCTCATCGCCCAAACAACCATACACTTCATCGGTTGAAACATGGTGAAAATGGATATTTGGATGTCTTCTCACTACTTCCAAAAGATGAAATGTTCCCAGCACATTTGTTTCGATAAAGTCATGCGGGGAGTGGATGCTTCGATCAACATGGCTTTCAGCAGCTAAATGGATGATCGTATCGATCCGATACTTTTGACAAATCTCTTCCACAAGCTTTTCATCACAAATGTTGCCGTGGACAAAAGTATATCGAGGATCTTTCTCAACTGCCTTTAAGTTTTCAGGATTCCCTGCATAGGTCAAAAGGTCTAAATTGACACATTTACCTTGGAAGTTTTTGACTTTTGTTAACAAATAGCGAATAAATGCAGAACCAATAAATCCGCTCCCACCTGTGACAAGAATGTTCTGAACATGACGCTTAAATTGCATAAGAACATCCATCCTTTTCCGCTAAATCCAAAAGATAGGCTCCATAAGGGGATTTGCCCAACTTTTTTGCCAACGCTATCAACTGTTCCCGACTAATAAATTTTTGCCTGTAGGCGATCTCTTCTAATGCTGCAATGTAATTTCCTTGACGGTCCTCAATGACCTGAACAAATTGGCTCGATTGCATCAAACTTTCGTACGTCCCAGCGTCAAGCCACGCAAACCCTCGTCCCATCACATGAACAGTCACTTGACCCCTTTTCAGATATTCTGAATTGATATCGGTAATTTCAAGCTCACCGCGTGCCGATGGTTTTAATTTCGACGCGATCTCGATGACTTGATTATCGTAAAAATAAAGTCCAGTGACAGCAATATTCGATTTTGGATTTTTTGGTTTTTCCTCAATAGAGATCGCTTTATTGTTTTGATCGATCTCCACCACACCATATCTTTGAGGATCCTTCACTTCATATCCAAATAATGTTGCTCCACTCTTCTGCTTTGTGGCAGCCTCCAACAGAGGCCCTAGATGGTTACCATAAAAAATATTGTCCCCTAAAATCATGCAAACGGAATCATTTCCAATAAATTCTTTACCAATAATAAAAGCTTGAGCTAACCCTTCCGGCTTTGGTTGAACTGCATAAGTAAATTTGACACCGAGTTGCGAACCGTCACCTAATAATTTTTTGAATTGAGCTTGGTCATCTGGAGTTGTAATAATGAGAATGTCTTTAATCCCTGACAAGAAAAGTATTGAAAGGGGGTAGTAAATCATGGGTTTGTTGTAAACAGGAAGCAATTGTTTCGAAATGCTCAATGTCATAGGATGGAGACGTGTTCCACTCCCGCCAGCTAATACAATTCCTTTCATAGGTAAATCCTTTAATAATTCAGAAGTCAGAATTCAGAATCCAGAATATGATATCTCAAAACAGAATAAAACTTTGAATCTTTTCTTCTGAATTCTGACTTCTGGATTCAGACTTCCTATTGCTGTGACTTCCGACCCTTACTTCTGATATTCATAACTTTACATTATATGATTTCCTTGACATTTACCACCATTTTATAGCATAATTTTGCGCAAAAAAGGAAAATGGATGGCAGCTCCCCAAATTGATGTACTGATGGCAGTTTATAATGGGCACCGCTATATCGAGCCCCAGATCGAATCGATCTTGAATCAAACCCATCGTAACATCCGTTTGATCATTCGTGACGACAGTTCAAAAGACAAATCTCAAGAAATTCTTAGACATTGGCAAAAAAAACATTATCAAAAGATCCAAGTGATTTACTCAGAAACAAATCTAGGAATCATTGGCAACTTTGAAGAGCTCATGAAAGAGTCTAAGGCTCCCTATGTTATGTTTGCAGACCAAGATGATGTTTGGCGGGTAGACAAGGCTGCTAGGACTTTGGCCAAAATGCAAGAACTCGAGAGGGAAAATCCAGGCGAGCAACCTTTACTGGTCCATACAGATCTAAGGGTTGTGGACAAGGAATTAAGAGAAGTTGCCCCCTCATTTTGGGATTATGCAGGTTTATTTCCTCATCGGAAAGCTACATTGGGAAGACAGATCACTCAGAATAATATCACCGGCTGTACGGTAATGATCAACAGACCTTTACTTGAAATGGCAATGCCAATCCCGAAAAATAGTATCGTTATGCACGACTGGTGGCTAGGGTTGGTTGCTTCTGCTTTTGGTAAAATAGGAATTGTTCCTGAGCAAACAATTTTATACCGACAGCATGGGGCTAATGAAATTGGTGCTAAACAATTCAGTTGGAGTTCTTTTAAAAGGAGCCAAGCGCATAAAGGGGAAGTGAGAAAGCAGACGCAAAAACAAGCCCAAGCTTTTCTCGATCGATACGGAGCCCACTTAAGTGTAGACAAAAAGAACATTGTCGAAGCCTACATGAAAATGCAAAAAAGTTGGCTCAGCTTTGAACGTGGCTACCTCATGCTCAAATTCGGTTTGTATAAGCAGGGCATCTTGCGCAATCTCAATCAATTTCTTTTGGGATAGAACGTTGTAGTCCTGGCTCTGGTCAACCACGGAGTGCACGGAGGACACGGAGAAGGAACAGGAAGACAGAATACAGAAGTCGGAAGTCAGAATACAATGGACAATATGGACGCGATGGACAATCATTCTTCTGACTTCTGACTTCCAGTTCCTTCTCTGTGTCCTCCGTGCCCTCCGTGGTTAATTCGGAGCCAGGACTACAAAGTTCAAGCATTACTTAGAAAATATTTTTTCAGCTTCAACCAGACTTTCCTTAACACAAAAGCAGCAGTTCTTCTCAAATCTTTGAACTTTAATCGCGCTTTAACCTGAGTCTTAAACCCCTCTATCATTGTTAGAATGGGCAACGTTGTATTTTCCCAATAGAATTCATGTTTGACGATTGCCAGGTTGTCTTTAAACTTCTTCACTAATGAGGGGTTGTCGACAATTTCCTCAATAGCATTTGCAAGGGCCTTTTCATCTTTATAAGGAACTGTTAAACCCAACTGTCGAAGCTTCACAAGTTCAGCAAAGGAATCCCCTTCCGTTGTCAAAATAGGTAATCCCGCCCAAATATAGTCTAAAATTCTTGTTCTAAAGGCATATCTTGTTTCCAAATTATCAAAATGGGTGGACGAGCCAATGTGGGCATCCAAAAGAAAATTTTGTCTCTCATCATACGGAAGCCAACCATAATTGACGAAGACATGCTTATCCAACAAATCCAAACTTTGCGCCAAGGCGATTGCATTATTGGCCATTTTCATCTGAGGAATTAATGGATTAGGATGCTTAACACCCATAAAGACAAGGTGGATGTCATTTCTTTTTACACTTAATAAATGTATGGCCTTGATCAAAGTGATCGGATCAAACCAATTCCATATTCCACCCCCCCACAATACCACATGATCCGTAGGCCTTAACTTAAATCTATCTTTAAGACTTTGTCCATTTTTTTTAGGCGGTGTTGAAGATAATCCAAAAGGAACAGTATCGATCAGTTGCTTTAAGTTTGGATCGTGATCATATAACTGAGGAGTAATCCTCCCTTTCTCCATCAAAATTCCAGTCCACAAATCTTTTTGCTGTTCATTTGCACAAATAACAGAGTCAGCCATGGAAAGTGCATAACCCGTCGAAACAGTGATGTTGCGAATATCCCACTCCCTTCTGTCGATAGGCTTTGAACGGAAAATTTCCAAATGTTCTAAAGGTTCTGGATCGTAAGCATCCAAAATGATTTTTACTCCATACCATTTCGCTGCTAACGCAAGCTTATAAGAAATGCTTTGAGTGATGATCACGTCGGTATTTTTCAGTTCTTTTCTTGGAAGTTTGTAGTGATGAGCTTTAATTGAAAAATCGGGTGAGGTCAGCTCTGCATCATTTGGAGCCATCAGTGTGACAGTATGACTTTTGGAAAGAGCTTTAGCAAATTCCCAATAGCGGATAGCTGGACCCGCCATAGAAGATCCAAGGACCTCCATTGAAAGTAATAGGACACGTGCCATTAATAAATCCTTGAGTCAAGAGACGACTGTGGCTTAAGCTCCCAGCGGTTTCCTAGGAAAATGCCATCTTTTTCGTGCATATGAGAAAATCTAGTGTTCTTTTTTGGAGCATAGATAGGGAATTTTAAAGTGATTTCGTCACTCAAGATTTTTTTCTTATTGTGAATGAAGCAATCGACTTTAATAAGATATTCACCCTCGTGGAAAAGACCAGCGTCAAGTTTAAACGAAAGCTTGTGCTTTCCTTTCTGAGTAAAATGGTGAAAGTTATCAACATCGTCAGAGGTGTGAGAGCGGCCTAATAACTGATGCCTTTGGTTCCAGATTCCAAAACCGACAATCAATTCGAGATTAGGCTTCAGAACCTCATATTCAATATCTAATGTTGTCTGTTCCCCCTGATAGAAAAATTCCTTTGTCGGATTTTTTTCGCATAATGAGGCGCTAGTAAAACGAACATTCTCATCCCCCTCGCTTCCTTCCCAAGCCAATGTCCGTATGTTTGCCGTCCGTAAATACGCGTTGATGCTTTCGTCAACAGGGCCCCACGCTTTTAACAGACCTTTTTCAAGGTAAATCCCTTTATTGCACAGCGTCAAAATCGACCCTACATCATGGCTGACGAATAGAACCGTTCTACCATGTGAACCCAGCTCGTTCATCTTCCGCAAGCATTTTTGCTGAAATTGAGAATCTCCAACTGCTAATACTTCATCGACAATCAACAGATCGGGATCTAAGTAGGCAGCGATAGCAAAACCCAAACGTGTGATCATCCCACTTGAAAACCGTTTTACTGGGGTATCTAAAAACTTTTCTACTTCAGAAAATGCGACAATTTCATCAAACTTTTGTTTAATCTCTTTATGAGACATTCCCAAAATTGCGCCGTTTAAGTAGATATTTTCCCTTCCAGTCAACTCGGGATGGAAACCGGTTCCCACTTCCAAAAGGCTTGAAACACGACCGCGAATTTTGATGGAGCCAGTAGTCGGTTCTGTGATACGTGAAAGCAACTTTAATAAGGTAGATTTTCCAGCCCCATTGCGTCCGATGATACCAAGCCTATCACCCTCTTCTACATGCAGATTGATATTTTTTAACGCCCAAAATTCTTCCAATTTACCATACTCAAATGCTGAGCTATCGGATCTAGGATGACAAAGACGTTTCCACCAATACTTTGCTTTCAAAGCTAAAGTATCGACGAGTGTGTTGTAGGCTCCTTGAGTGGCTGTGGAGATCAAATACTTCTTCGAAAGATTTTCAATTTCAATAATGCGTGCCATTCAAATCCCTATATCCTGTCCGCAAAAGTACGTTCCATTTTACGAAAATAATAAAAACCTGAAACTAGCAGCAAAGTCGTCACTAAAATTGAGGTGCCGATAGAAAGACCTATATTCGCATAGGTTGCTCCAAAAATCGACCAGCGGAAACCATCGATAATTCCTGCGATAGGATTTAAATAATAGAGAGGTTGCCACACCTCCGGAATAATAAAGCTTCCATAACCCACAGGGGAAATAAACATCCCTGCTTGAACAGCAAATGGAACAATAAACCTAAAGTCGCGATACTGAACAGTCATCGCCGAAAGCCAAAGGGAGACTCCAACGCATAGAAGAATCACTTGAGCAATAAAAAAGGGGAGAGCCCAGATGGTATGCCAATCCATTGAACCGCTAACAATAGCGAGAAAAAGTAATAAAATCGCGCTAATTGAAAAGTCCAGAAGGTGAACAATGATTAAGCTTGTCGGAATAATCATTCTAGGAAAATAAATCTTTGAAACTAAATGCGAATGGTTGATTAAGCTCAAGCAGGTTTCGGCGCTAGAATTGGCAAAAAGTTGCCACGGGAGCAAACCCGTCAGTACAAACAGACCATAATTTACATTATCTGAAGGGAGCTTTGCTAACCTTCCAAAGAGTAAGGTAAATAGGACCATGTTCAACAATGGACGAAACAAAGCCCAAGAAACCCCAAAAAAAGCCTGTTTATAACGGACTAAAATGTCACGCCAAGCAAAAAAATAGAAGAGCTCCCTATAGCGAAAGAGATCTTTCAAATATTCTTTTTGCACCCTGTTGGGCTCAATGATGATATTGTATAAGGTAGGGTTATTCATATGAATAGTGGGTAATATGGATGCATCTTATCCCAAAAAAGCCAATTCCCGCCACAATTAAGTACCCATTCCGAATTAACAAACGTTGTAGTACTCACTCTGAATTAACCACGGAGTGCACGGAGTACACGGAGAAAAGAACAAAAGAATAGGGGTAAATAAAAAACCTTTTTATTTACCCCTATATTTTTCTCTTTCTCTTCTCTCCGTGTACTCCGTGCGCACCTGGTTAATTCGGAGTGGGTACTACAACGTTGTAGTCAAGAACAAGGAAGCACCTCCTTTGTCCTTGACTTAGAGCACTAATACTCTGTAAACTAATTGGATTTGCATATAGAATTCGGAATATATCCTCCTAATTCTAAAGGAATATTAATGAAACTTTGGGTGAAAGTTCTTTTAGGTCTCGTTGCAGGTGTTGTTGTCGGCATTGTGCTCGGACCTAATGCAATTATTTTAAAGCCGATCGGTCAAATCTTTTTGAATTTGATCTCCATGGTTGTCCCTCTGCTCGTTCTTTCCTCAATGACCGTTGGAATTACTGGGATACATGATCCAAAAAAGCTTGGACGCGTAGGACTTAGATCCATGGCCGTCTTTCTGATTACCACAATGATCGCTATCGGCTTCGGTCTCTTTTTCGCCAAATTGTTTGCCCCTGGAGAGGGAATGGCTCTACGGCCCGACGCCGAAATCCATGTTAACACCGACATGACCCTCGGAAAATTATTCATGTCGATTGTTCCCACAAATCCTATCGCTGCACTGAGCAGTACAAACGTTCTACAAATTATTTTATTTGCGGGTTTCTTGGGGGCAGCCATTAACTTTGCAGGAAGCAAAGGAAAGCCTTTGTTATCTGTCATCGAATCCCTTGCCGATGTCATGTACAAGCTTACGGGAATCATCATGGAGTTTTCACCCATTGGAGTTTTTGCCATTATGGCTTGGGTGGCAGGGTCCTTTGGTGTCGCAGTTTTTCTACCCCTTGTAAAGTTTTTGGTCGCCTATTACACCGCAGCGTTATTACATTTAGTTATCGTGTTTGTCGGGATGCTCTATTTGCTAATAGGAGTCAACCCCATACCCTTCTTTAAAGGGATGCGCGACGCTATTGTTATGGCATTTTCAACCTGCAGCAGTTCCGCTTCATTGCAAATTTCGATGCATTGCGTGCAGGAAAATTTAGGAGTATCCAAAAATATAACCCGTTTTGTTATGCCTTTGGGAACAACGGTCAATATGAATGGCGCTGCCATATTTCAAGGGATGAGCGCAGTCTTTGTAGCACAAGCTTATGGAATCCCATTGGATGATACTCAGCTCCTAACAATTGTAATCACCGGTACACTCGCAGCAATTGGAGCTCCAGGTGTCCCAGGAGCTGGCATCATTATGTCGAGCATCGTATTTACATCGGTTGGCTTGCCATTGGATGGTATTGCAATCCTCGCAGGTATCGACCGTCTCCGTGAGATGGTTTCAACAGTCCTGAACATCCTGGGAGATGCTGTGACTGCTGTTTACATCGCTCATACCGAAGGAGAACTCGACCAAAAACAATACTACCACGACGAACTTGTCGCTTACCAATCCACAGAATAACCCAGCTGAAGCGGATAGCGGACGTATAATTCTCTACCCTTTCATGATGAGATAAATCGTCCCTATAATGCCTTAAAATTCTCATTCCAGATCTTATATAAAATTTTTATCCATAATTACATCATTTAGCCAAATTAAATTGCATGGCAATTATTAATAATAATTTGCAAATTTTAATTTATTAGATATGTAGGATAACTTCAAGATAGTTTAGCCTGTAAGAATACCTAACAGCAACACTCTTTGCTACCGCTTCTTTTTGCAAAACTCTTCTTATAATTATTAATATAATCTTAATAATTCATTTAATTAAAATTAATATGTCAAGGTTAAAATTTAACTTATTAAAAATTTATAATATAAATTAGGAGTAAAAAATGGCAGCCAGTACAGAGTTAGGAAGAGTCCCAAGGCCCAATCTTCATGAGCCTATGACTTTAGATCAAAAACTAAAAACCGCACAAATTATTGTTTCCGCTGTCGGTGCAATCTCTTTGCTAGGATGTATTGTCGCTACAGCAATTAATGCGAGTAATATCCCTTTGGATCATAAACTTGGAAAGGATCTTATTATTACTACTGGCAGCCTTACACTGCTTTCATTAGGAACAATTGGAGTCTTAGGTATCGTAAGAATAGGCGATAACAAAGAGAAAAAAGCACCTACACACGATGAAGCTTCGCACGATGACGTGGAAAAGGAAAATTCCGATAAAGGTGAAGAGCCCACTTCTGATACTGAGGATCTAAAAAGTATTGGATTAAAATGGAAAGAAAAGGAAATAGATGAAGCAGCTGCAGCAATAAGAGCGGCTGAAGAACAAGCCGCTAAAGATGCAGAAACCGCAAGATTAAGAGCTGAAAATGAAAGACAGGCAAAAGAAGAAGTAGAAGCTGCTGAAGCTGCTAGATTGAAAGAAGAAGAGGCAAGAGCAAAATCAGAGGCAGATGCTGCAGCTGAAGTGGCTCGGAAAGCAGAAGAAGTAAGACTTGCTAAAATAGCAGAGGCAGAGAGTTATCAAGCTCGAAGAGCTAAAAGGGAAGAAACTAGAGCAGAAAGAATCGAACGAAAGGAAAGATTAGCAGTTCAAGCTCAGGAAAAAGAAAAAGCGAAGGAAAACAACAATTTTTCAAACATAATTGATAAAATTAAAAGAAATAAAAATGCTCCTGGGACTGCAGAAGACTATGAAAGAAAGATCGATCAAACTTTAGCTCAACATCTAAGTAAATCTCACTATATTAAAAATGCGTGGAAAAATGTAAAAAAAGGGGATGTACCTTTAGCAGGTTTCAAAGGTGTTTTGTTAACGAGAAGAGATCTTCATACTCTTGAAAATAGACCCATGTTAATTCAATTGGTCCAGGATGTTGCAGATTACCTTTATATAAAGGAAAAAACGATTTCAAAAGCAATATTTGATAGTGCTATAGATGCTCTTCAACCAGATGCTAATTTAAAAATAGAAGATAAGACATTACAGGAGCTCCAAAGTAAAATTGAACAATTATTGCATGACAATAGGAATTCTTTAAAAGTCATGTTTCCTATTTGGAATCGTTGTAAAGGTGATAAACCGTACAGTATACAGGAATTGAAAACTGCAGTTAAAACTTGGGATAATAGTTTCGAAAAGAAAGATTTTATCTTACCTTTAGCAAATGCAATGATTCATTATTTGCATGTTAAAGCGAAATTAAATCCTAAAAATCAAAATTCCTAACTAAATCCGAAGGCGTCAACGTTGCAGTACTCACTCTGAATTAACCACGGAGTGCACGGAGGACATGGAGAGGAAGGGTAAAGAAAATTATAGGGTAAATAAAAAGCTTTTTATCTACCCCTATTGCTTTGTTCTTTTCTCAGTGTCCTCCGTGCACTCCGTGGTTAATTTGGAGTGAGTACTACAACGTTGACGCTACCGCACTCTAAAGCTAAATCTACTTATTTGCGTTATAGTATTTCTGAATGGATTCAATTTGTGATTTATTAGGACAGATATGCGGCCTCTTGCTCTGAATGAACTCCAAAGTCATTTCAGGGGTCCAATCTGGATGCTTCTTTAGTAAATAGCATGCAGCTATTACAATGCTTCGACCTCTTCCAGCCTTGCAGTGCACGTAAACAGGGCCTTTGCTCTTATGCCGTTCAATAAATTCGATAGCGTCTTTGATCTTTCCCGCTTCAATCGGATGGTAATCGGGAATACTTAAAAACTCTTGTGGAATAGGTTTCCAGTGTTCCGCTCTCATCGGATTAATATATTTTCCTGAACTCTCCAATTCCTCAGGCTCTACAATGCTCAACACCGCAGACACATTCTCTTTTTTAAGCCTTTCCATTGCCGAATGTCCCTGAAGGGGCAACGCACCCACAATGATATCGTCATCCAGTCGATTCCACCAGGGCCAGTTTCCACCTTGAAAATAATGACGTACAACAGAATTGAGAAGAGTGATTTTGTAAAGAAGCCTTTTAAACAAGACTATCCTCCATAAAACTGTACGAAATACTTTCCAAGCGTTTCATAAACATGCCTATAAGCTGGGCAGCCAAAGAGATGGTCGATAAATGGAAATCCATTCATTGCTCCCACAAATATAATGCTTCGATCTCCCGAAAATAGGGCCTTGAAATACTTCAAAGGATCAAGCAAGCTTACCCCATCGCGAACATTAACATAGTTGGTCACATGTGATCCACGATATTCTCCGTCCATTAAAATTGGAGATCCAAAAGTTGAAATATCAATCATTTTCCGCTCTTCTAAAGTCATCAATCTTAGAGCTCTTTCGGTATCGCCAGCCCCAATACTATGGGCGTAATGGATAATTTTACCTCCACCCTCAGTCCCACCCATTTCAGCAATCATTTGCCTCCAAGTATCTGCAAGGATATGAGCTTCAGGGGATGTAAACCCAAATTTAATTCTTGCGGCACGAATAAGGTCTAAAATAATTCCACGGGATGCGCTGTAAACATAATGAACATTGACTCCACCATGTGACTCCGAAATGCCTTTGATGTTATCGACCAAATGAGAAGGCTTAGTATAAATACCGTTGATAAAAGTGACCCTAACTTTATCGTTAATTTCACCTTCACCGTAGACCCCCTGAACACTTTGGTAGTTAAATTTACCTCGCAAAATTGCATACCCTTTTGCAATGATCTCATAGCCAATAAATTTAAAATAATCTCGAATAGCTGAAGCAGAAAGATATGTTTTAAACCATGTGGCAACAGTTTCAAAGAATGCCTTAATTTTTTCGAAACACTTAATGAAAAAGGCTTTTATGGCATTTAAAAGGTCACTGAATGAAAATAATCCATAAAGATCATTTGCGTTTAGTGGGTTTTGGTGGACGTAGGAGTAAAGATTTGCACCATCGGCAAAACCCAATGGATCAGGTGTGAACCATCTTCCAAGTTCAGCGGAGTAATATCTTTTTCCGAAGAAATAGAGTCCAGACTCTGTATCGAGCCGTTTCCCTGAGAAAAACCACGGATTTCCAATTTCTGAATACTCTAACTCATTTCCATAACTATCAAATATTGTGACTTCGCCAAAGGCTGCATACCTATAGAATTCAGCAACCTTATTTGTTTCAACATCAACTAGAGCTCTGACAGAACCCTGTAAATCATGGATAGGAACATATTCTTGTCCTTCGATCTCGATAAAGACTGCTGCTCCAGCCTCTGCTCCTATTCCAATTCCCAATGTCCTGAGTTGTTTGATCGCCCCATTCTTGTCAGCAGATCCAATTTCAAGGTCTCCATAATAGAGGTAGTTTTCAACTTCATTTTGATGTTTCTTAGAAATTCTACGGTTAAATGGATCGTACGTGTATTGGTAGATATCATTTCCAATCGTCACTTTTATCAATCTGTTTAACGGATCGTAAGTATATTTGCGTTCAAGTTGTCCAAGGCGCTTTTCAGAAATTAGGTTCCCATTGTCATCATAGGAATACTGTGCTTCAGGTGTAGAGAGCAATTGATTCAAATGGTTTAAAGCTAACTTTTGCCCATCAATAGAAAGTCTATTGTCTAAAGAATCGTAGGTATATTTTGTGTTCTTTTCTTCCCGTGTCTCCAACAATCTTCCTAAAGGATCATAGGTGTAACCGCTTTTAACCACTCCTTTTGGATCTCGTATTTTTGCTGATAGGATCCTTCCCATTGAATCCCGAGCTTCATCGCCAATAGTATGTCCGAAATGGGGCGTTTCTAGCGATTGCGGTTTTCCATTGTAGTCATAATTAAAGGTCAATTTCCCACAGTTTCCCATGAGTTGCGCCTCAAGCACCCGACCTCTTTCATTGTCATACGTATAGCTATGAACCAAAGTTTTATTTTTCAAGTTTCTTTGAACTTCGCGCAAGTTTGCTGCATCATACTTGTAGCATGTAGAGGTTTGGTCCGGAAGGGTAGTGGCTATCAAACGTCCCAACGGATCGTAAGACCAAGTAGAATACAGGCCATTTCCTAAGTTTTCAGAAGTAAGCTGGTGTTTTTCGTCATAACTTCTTCTTGTAACCGTGTGCTGGACTAAATCTTCCGCTAAGACTATGTTCCCAGTGGAATCGTATTGGTAACGGTAGGCAAAGGAGTTATCGGATGCTCTTAGAACAGTGAGTTGGCCAAGGGGATTGTATTCCTGCAAAATCGATTTCCCGTCGGGTTTGATAATCTGCTCGATCTGCCCTTTGGAATTATAAGAATAGTGTGTGATTTTTTGTTGCGTAGAATTTTCACCCTCAGTTATTTGCAGTAACTGATTATTCAAATTCCATTGTTTGCCTATGATAAACTTGCGTTCTTGAGAATCGGGTGCAACAATTGTGTGGATCTCTTTGCAGGTATTTCCATTAAAATCGTAACGGTACTCAACTGTAGAAAGGACTCGACCAAATCTATCTTTTTTAACCATCGATGCAATTCGGTTCATCGCATCATAGGTCAACTCGGTCGCCACTCCTTCTTTATCCAATGTTGTTGTCTTTACAACTATTTGACCAAGCTTATTTGATACTCTTGACTCAATTTCATTGGCTTTTGAATCTTCATCTTCAGACTCTCTTACAATAAGGATGTTTCCAGCGCTATCCTGAATGTAGACACGTTTTATATTATTGTCAGGATCGCGTTCAGTCACAGTGGATCGATAATCGTTCTCACCTGTACCATACCACTCTTTCTTAACTTTCCCTTGTCCCAGAGCATCATACTCATATTCAATGCGCGAAGTTCCTGAAACTTCTTTAATCAGCCTGCCAGCTCCATCATAGGTATATTTAACATTTTTCCCGCTGGAGTCCTGGCTTGAGAGCAGCCTAAAACTGCTATATTTCGACTTCACAGTTTGAATAACTGCACCATTCTCAGCACGCAGGACAGTTTCAACCGGGTTCCCTAATCCATCATATGTATAATGTGTGGTCATTCCCTTACGGTCAGTTTGCTCTAATACAGTACCGTCTAAGTTGTAGGTCCATTTTTCCAAAGTTCCGTCGGGATGACGCACTTGAATAGGTTTTCCCCGTACGTTAAAGCGTGTTTCAGTGATTCTTCCATCGGGATTTTCAGTCCGCGTAATTCGATCTTGCAAATCATACTGATTGGAGCTTTGATATCTTACAACATTTCCAAATGGATCTTCCACTGGGGGAAATATTGTAGAGCTCAATCGATTTAAAGCGTCGTAAGAGTACTCGGTCACATTTCCACAGCTATCTGAAGAGGAAATTTTATTCCCCAAAACATCGTAGCGGTAATTGACTGATCTTAGGCTTCCATCGGTAGAGAGCTCATCCTCGCGTATGATTTGATTATTGTTGTCGTAGTAAAATTGGGTATCGATTTTGTCGTCGAAGGATGTGCGACGCGTTGGATTTCCATAAATATCGTATGAATAGGTGGTGTTCTTCCCTTCCAGGTCCTTTTTAGAGGCAAGATTTCCTTTACTATCATAAGTATTTTCTAAACTTTGTCTTAGAATGCCATCGCTGTCATAAGCCTGCTGTGTTAAAAGCTGCCCCTCATTAGAATAGGTATTCACCATTTTCTTTAAGATTTTCTCCGATCCAGTCTGAAGATCTAGATAACGCTCTTCAACGATTTGAGGAAGGCTGGAATTAGGTGAAGATGCATAAGCTAAAATTTCGGTGATCCGTCTTTCAGTGACACCGCTGAGGTCTTGATAAGAAGGACTTTTCCCGTCGTCAAGAATCGTACGGATAAGATTCCCTTGTCCATCGTATTGATAAAATTCACGTTTAACAATTTTTCCTTGATGGTGTGTCAGCTGACTTTCTAAAGCTCTAGTTTTTTCATTATATGTAAATTTAACAACTGTCCCATTGTCTTCTGAAATGGAAGTCACAAGGTCTTCTTCCCCATCTAACAACTGATAATTTTTGCTATAGGATTCTACAAAACCTCTGGGCTGACCTTTATCATCCACAGCAAAGGCATCTTCACGAAGACCACTCAGATTGCCCCATAAAGTTTGCTTGGTCAATCGCCCTTTTGAATCGTATTGGAAGGTTTCACATTGAAGCACATGCTTATTTCCATCTTCCAACGTTTTTGAAATCAATTTCCCATTATCCCAATAAAAACGGTGGGTACGATAGTTTCCTGTGGATTTACCATCAGGATTTTGAGACTCTATAGCGGTCAGTAATTTATCTTTTGAATACTTGTAGATAGTTTTATGATTCAACGCATCATAAACCTCAGTCTCTCCATCCCGATATACAAACCTAGCTATCGTGGCTATTTTGCCATTTGCATCTGGAGCTTTGAGAGTTTTTACCCTGCCTGTAGCAAAAGTATCTATCCAGTAGTATTCGATCTGCAACTTCTTTCCAGGCGACTCCTGCCTGCTTGAGATCATCTTCCTTTTGTCAAAAGGGTTATTTTCATAGGAGTAGGAAATTTCAGGCTTTCCTTGAATATTGACCTTAGTCAATAACTTTGTTCCATCAAGATCTTCCTTGAATTCATAAGACAACTTTTTTCCTGACCATGTTTCTAGGACCAATTGTTTTTTTGTATCGGAAATTACAGTGAATCCATTGTAAGTTTCCTTACCGTCTAATGACTGTGTTTGGAGCCCTTTCAGCTTTCCTTTTTGGTCATATTCATAAACAAATTTATGAGAAGAAAATTGACTTTCTTTCGGTTTCTCATCCTTGGTATTTGAAAATAAGTCTAATGGAAGAATCGCCCACCCTCTAGCAATTGTATTTCCCAAAACTTTAGGGGGAGCGGACCAACGTTTAAGCTCGATTGGAATAGGGCCATCCAAAGTCATGTCTATCGAAGAATCGACAAACTCGCCATCAATGACGTTGACTGATTGATAAAAGTTGGGAATTGCTAGAGAATCTTTATTTGAAATTCCCTGCGCGGAACATGTAAATTTAAATATAAAAATGAGAAGAAATAGGAATTGGAAAAGAAAATTTTTCATTTCTTATAGCTCAAATTTCCATATTAACTATATACATAATGAACGGGTTATTATAGTTATTTAGCTTATATAACGCAATTGTTTGGTGCTTAATGAATATCGTTATTGTAGGGGCCGGTGATATTGGCCGTTACATGGCAACAATTTTGTCAAAAGATTTACATAACGTCATTGTTATCGATAAAGATAAAGCCAAGCTGGACGAGCTTGCAATTCAAATCGATGTCGCTACCCGCCTGGGCTCGGGTACAGACTGGCAGCTCTTGGATGACTTACTGGAATTAATGCCTAATATGCTGATTGCATTGACCAACGATGATGAGACAAATTTGGTCTCTTGTTCGATTGCGAAGCATCTGGGGTACCCATATACTGTCTGTAGAGTACGCGATAGCCGCTATTTAAACCGTACACGCTTAGATTTCGCAAGATTATTTGATGTAGACCATTTCATTGCTCCTGAGGTTTTAGTGGCCTACGACATCCTTGAGTATATGTTGAGTCAAGGCTCGGTCGCTATTGAGTACTTTGCGCATGGCTCTGTACAGCTTAGAACATTATTAATACCGTCAACTTGGAAAAAAGGGGAAATTCCACTGAGCAAACTCACTCTACCTGCAGGTGTCATGGTAGGATTGATAAAAAGATCTGTAATGGAAGAGCAACCCGTTCCCACTGTTGTGGAAAAAGTGATTTTCCCACACGGCAATGATGTCCTGCAAATCGGAGACGAAGTCACCTTTATTGGGGAAACGGATGCTGTTTCAAAATTGCATGAGTTCATTGGAATAGAATTTAAACCTATCGAGTCTGTAGTTATAGTCGGAGGCTCTTTATCGGGAGTTCAACTTGCAAAATTGCTTAATAGACGAAATATTCCGGTCAAATTGATTGAAAAAGATTATAATAAATGCGTCACCCTTTCTGAAACATTACAAGGAACCACTATTATCCATCATGACGCAACAGACCCTGACTTTTTGCGCTCTGAAAAGATTGATCAAGCGGATATCTTCATTAGCGCTACAAGGCATGATGAGGTAAATGTCCTCTGTGCGATGTTGGCAAAGGATCTTGGATGTCAAGAAGTGATAGCGATACTTTCAAATACAAGCTATAGGTCTGTACTGGCTCCTCAAGGGATTAAACATGTGGTTTCACCGAGGATTACCGCAGCTAACCAAATCCTATCTAAGATTCTTACAGGAACAGTGACAACACTTGTTTCATTGTATGATAATCAAGCAGAGGTGATGGAGATTAATGTATCGATGGAGTCGAAGGTTGCAGGGATTCCGCTTTCGGAGTTGGGACCGATGCTGCCTAAAGATTTTTTGATCGCAATGATCCAAAACCGTGGACGGATTATGGTTGCAAAAGGCGATAGGATTATTTCTCCAGGCGATACCGTTATTGTTGTGACAACTGCAAAACACGTCCCTGAGCTCGAAAAAATCTTTTAAATAGTTTTGTAAATGCTGGAAGTCTGTGTAGAATTTTTACGCAGAGGTAGTGGGTGGTTTGTGAGGGGGTTAAGTTTGTGCTGAATTTTTAACGCAAAGGCGCAAAGACGCAAAGGGTAGGAGGCGGTTTGTAGTGCTTAGAACTGTTTGCGATGCCGAATACCATTGACAATGCCGAGGAACGGCAAAGCCAACGGTATTCGGCATCGCAAACGGTGCTACTTGAACATTCGAGGAACGAATGTTCAACGGCTTCTTTTTTTGTGGCAAAACCTAGAATCCTCTAAATCTAATGATGCTTTTTAGGAAAGAGGTAAGGAGTTTCTCTGTTGTCTTGATGTTCTAAAAATCGAAACGATATCCCTACAAAAATTTTGCAAATTAAGCTCTAACAAAAAAGAAAAGAAAACCCTTGAACATTCGTTCCTCGAATGTTCAGTAGCACCGTTTGCCCTGACAATTACTGTTGGCTTTGCCGTTCCTCGGCATTGCTAACAGTAATCGTCAGGGCAAACAGTTCTAAGCACTACAAACCGCCTCCTACCCTTTGCGTCTTTGCGCCTTTGCGTTAAAAATTCCGCACAAACTTTACCCCCACACAAACCCCAACCAACCTCTGTGGTCCTCTGTACCTCTGTGTAAAAATTCAGCACAAACTTACCGCACTCACAAACCTTCACACTCACATCTCTTTACGCTTATGGAGCCTGAGTGACAAGGCTGCCATTTATGGTCATACCTGAAAGCATTGCTATAGCCTT
Source organism: Parachlamydiaceae bacterium (assembly GCA_039806825.1). Lineage (GTDB taxonomy): Bacteria > Chlamydiota > Chlamydiia > Chlamydiales > Parachlamydiaceae > JBDHQB01. The sequence goes on from JBDHQB010000015.1 coordinate 27,990, forward strand.
ATCATAATCAGCTTTTAATGCGTCATAGTCATTAGCCTTCTTTCTCAACGTTTCGCTTTCCTTCTCTAATCGATTCATCTCTGCAACTAACGCTGCCGACTGATGCTTCTCAGCAGCAAGTTGCTCGTGCAGCTGCCGAATAATTGCACCATAGTTTTTTTCTGCTTTATCAATTCGTTCACGCAACTCTGTATTAGAAGCAATTAACTGATTCTTCTCTCGAGTAGCAGCCTTTCCACTTTCGACAGCATCGGCATAGTTTTCAATGATAACTTTTTTATCAAATTCCTCTTCTTTATCTTGCTTATCTTTCGCAGCCTGAAGCTTTTTCTCTAATTCATACTCTCTAACAATCTCTTGAAGCTCTATGATTATTCTAGCCTGATCATCGACTGTTTCTTGCAAAGGATTTACTTTTTCTTTTGTAACTTTAGTTTGGGTAGAACTTAGTAAAGTTTGTCTGAGCTGTTCCATCTCACCCTGAAGAAGAGTTTTTTCTTCAAAATTTTTTTCCAAGGCTTTCATGAGCATCGCATTTTTGTCTTTCAACCTTCCATTTTCTTTTCTATCGACCTGGAAGGCTGAAATTTCTTCCTCTAGCTTTTTTACTTTTTCTTCATATTCCCTAAACTTCGACTCAATTTGCTCAAAGATGTTTTTCAAGTCTCCCTGGATCCTATCAGCCATTTCGGAAACAATTTCAGGTACTGAAGATTGTTTTTCTTTAGGTCTTTCAACTTCTTTGAGCTGTTCTTCTAATGAAATCACGATATTATAGAGTTCTTTCCATCGATTTAGCTTTAGTTGAAGGGCTTCACGGAATTTTTGTATTCTAGCTTCTGCTAAAACAAGATCATCCCTTTCTTTATTATCTCCTAAAGCTCTATCGAAGAATTCTGTATAATCCTTTTTGTTCATTACAATGAAATCTCTGTCTTTCATAAGATCTAATAATTCAGTATCTGAAAGCAGCACGACAGCGCTTTTTCCATTAAGCTTTATGTCTTCATTTAAATGAGTAACCTCTCCTTGCAGCCGTTGCACATCAGCCACTAATCTCTGGTTCATCCTTTCAAGCTTTTGAAGGTACCCTCTTGATGGGGAATTTCCATCATCGTGAGATGTGGTAGAAGAACTAATGGGAATAGGAGCAGAAGACGCAGGAACCAAACTATGGCCTAGGCTGCTCAAAAGCCCACCTAATCCTGCTGGTATGGATGATCTATGAAGTGAGTCTGTAGGCGGCTGCATAATACCCTCCCAAAGTTAATCTATATAATGCAGATCGTGCTCTGATATGACTATAAATGCAAAAACTAATTTATTTGCCGACAAATGAAAATTTAATTAATAAAATTTAAAAGTATTAAATTAAATTTAATTAAAAATATTTATTAATGATTAAGATTTTATTTACTTTTACGCTTGGGAGAAGATAGTAATGCCCTTTCAATATTGGTCGCAGCTAGATGCGCAACACCCTCAAGGACTCTATAGTCATCAGGCGTAGGGATGTACTCCCTGTTGAGGGGTTTAATGGCTAGGATACCGATAGGGTTACGCGTAGTCTCAAGAGGTTGGTGGTATGCTTGGGCTGCAGGCAAGGTGTCTGTACGAAACCCAGCAGGTTTACCATTCTTAAATGCCCAGTTTGCAACAGCCATCTCATTCTCATCAGGTTCGAAGTCGGGAGTATGCATGAAAACATCCAGATCATTTCCATTATAGATTAGAATAGCGGCCTCAGCTGGATGGAAAATCTGCTGTACATACTCCAACACCGTTCTTGCTACTGCCTCAAGATTATGGGCTGAAGCTAAATCGCGGCTCATTTCGTAAAGCCCAATGACCTCTTTTTGCCTCTTTTGAGCATTTTCGATTTGCTCTTTTTGCCCAGAAGTTAATTTACTGATCACAACTCCGATTAAAAGCATGACAATCAATGTAACGAGATATTGGGTATCTTCAAGTTTAAGGGTGAATCTATGCTCAATAAAGAAGAAGTTTAAACAGATCACACCTAGCAGGGCTGCAAAGATCGATGGATATTGTCCTAAATAAATTGCAGAAATAACTACTGCTACAAGATAGAGCATTGCCATGTTAATAGGGGCTATTGCCCAACTTACAGGTATCCCAATGGATGTAATCGCCACTACAAGTAAAAAAGCATAAAGATAGGATTTCCAGTTAGTTTGAGGGGTAACAACCGGAGGAGACATTTTGACTTGATCAAACTTTTCTGCTTGGTTGTTGACAACGTAAACATCGATATCTTCTAGGTTATGGATGAGATCGTCTACAAGCGTTTTTCCAAACAGCCTTTTATATGTTGTGAGCCGCGCATTTCCCACTACAATTTTTGTGATATTATGCTTTCTTGCATATTCAATGATCTCATGGGTAATATCGTTTCCAGGAATTGTGACAACTTTACAACCTAGTTCTGATGCTAGTTTTAGGTTGGTAGCTAATCTGTCTCGTTCAGATTGGGGTAAATCTAAGGTTTTTTCAGTTTCAACAAACAAACCAAGCCATTCTGCATTCAAGCTTTTAGCAATACGTCGGCTAGCACGTATAATCCTTTCACAATGGGGTCCAGGACCCATACAACTTAAAACACGTTCGCCCGAAGGCCAAGGACCTGTAATGCCACTGACAGCGATCTGTTCTCGCATTTCTTGCGAAATTTGGTCTGTAGCACTACGTAGAGTAATTTCACGTAAGGCAGTTAAATTCTCAGGCTTGAAAAAACGTTGCATCGCCCTCGATGCCTGATGAGGAGCGTAGACTTTCCCTTCTTTTAACCTTTTTAGAAGTTCTTCAGGTGGTAGGTCAATAAGCACAATTTCATCAGCATTTTCCAGCACATCGTCTGGAAGTCTTTCCCTCACAAGAATTCCCGTGATTTGAGCAATGGCATCATTAAGACTTTCCAGATGCTGTATATTTAATGTTGTGTAGACATTGATTCCAGCAGCAAGCAGTTCTTCAACATCCTGATAACGTTTAGGATGTCGTGACCCAGGTGCATTTGTATGGGCCAGCTCATCCACTAGGACTAATTGAGGATGCCTTTTAAGAATAGCATCGATGTCCATCTCCTCAAGTGTTGTTCCACGGTACTCAATTTTTTTCATTGGAATGACAGGAAGACCTTTTAGAAGAGCTTCTGTTTCTTTTCTTCCATGGGTATCTACAACTCCCACAACTAGATCAACTCCTTCTTTAAGCTGATCTTGACCGGCATTCAACATAGCATAGGTTTTTCCGACACCAGCTGCATACCCAAGAAAAATCTTCAACCTGCCTTTATCGCGACGCAGCGCATCCGCCTTTAGTCTGGCAAGAACCTCTTCAGAAGATTTTCGAGGACGGTCTGGTTGCATAATATCAGCTGCCTTTTTGCTGATGGTCTAAAGCTCTATTTAGCAAGAGCACATTAACCCTTGGTTCTCCAATAAATCCCAAAATAGGGGAGTAAGTATAATTTGAAACCAGCTCATTTAGCTTTTTTTCACTTATTCCCCGTACTTTTGCAATTCTTGGAATTTGATATTGAGCAGCTAATATAGAGATATGAGGATCTAATCCGCTTCCACTTGCAGTGACAAGGTCAATGGGGATAGGGATACTGCTCCCAGGATCATCGGATCTAAGTTGATTAGCCCGTTGTTTGACTTTTTCAATATATTCTGGGTTCAATTGGCCAAAATTAGCACCTGAAGAGGCTGCGGCGTTATAAGGTACAGGTGAAGTTGCAGAAGGGCGGCTCCAGAAATATTTAGGATCAGAAAATTGTTGTCCGATCAATTCCGAACCCACAATTTTATCATTTTCTCTAATCATGCTTCCATTTGCAGAATAGTTGAAGAAGATTTGACCTATAAGTGTCATAAAAACAGGATAGATAACACCTGTTAAAAGGACCATAGACAATAACAGAGTATAAGCTGGGCGCAGATTCATGCGAAGACTCCTAAAAACATATCGATCAATTTTATCCCTATAAACGGGACAGCCATTCCCCCCAAACCGTAGATCAAAAGGTTATCTCTCAAAAGCCTTCCTGCAGCATGTGGCCTATAAGGGATACCACGCATAGCTAAAGGAATTAGCGCTAGAATGACAAGAGCATTAAAAATAACTGCTGACAAAATGGCGGAGTCAGGTGTTCTAAGATGCATAAAATTCAGAGCTTCCAAGCTCGGATAGGTCGAAGCAAAAGCAGCAGGAATAATTGCAAAATATTTAGCGACATCATTTGCGATGCTAAATGTTGTAAGCGCTCCACGTGTCATCAACAGCTGCTTTCCGATTTCAACAATTTCAATCAATTTTGTAGGATTGCTATCTAAATCAATGATGTTTGCCGCCTCTCGTGCTGGCTGGGTTCCTGTGTTCATTGCAACTGCCACATCTGCCTGTGCCATCGCAGGGGCATCGTTTGTGCCATCTCCTGTCATTGCAACCAAATTCCCTTTCGATTGATATTCACAGATTTTTTTCAGTTTATCTTCAGGTTTCGCTTGAGCCAAAAAGTCATCGACACCTGCTTCGGCGGCTATTGCTGCAGCTGTCAATGGGTTGTCTCCTGTGATCATCACAGTTTTAATGCCCATTTCTCGTAATTGTGCAAACCTTGTCTTCATGCCACCTTTAACAATATCCTTTAACCTAATCACTCCAAGAGGTTGATTATTCTTCACAACAATTAAGGGTGTTTCACCACGCCTTGAAGAATCGTCTGCAATTTTTATTAATTCTTGAGAGGGTTCGCTGCCACTATTGCGAATAAATTTCAACATTGATTCAGCAGCACCTTTTCGGATTTGTTCATCACCTGCGTTGACTCCACTCATCCTCGTCTGTGCACTAAATGGAATGAATTTAAAGTTTTGTTGGTCGGGATGAACTTGCGAAGCATCTTGGTCATATTTGTGGCGCGCCAAAGAAACAATGCTGCGCCCTTCTGGTGTCTCATCCGCCAATGACGACCAAAGTGCTGCTTTTGCAAGTTCTCCAATATTTACATTGGGAAGTGGGATAAATTCTACCGCTTCGCGATTTCCTAAAGTGATCGTTCCTGTTTTGTCCAATAATAAAACATCTACATCCCCCGCAGTCTCTACAGCCTTCCCCGACAAAGCTAATACATTTCTTTGAATCAAACGGTCAACTCCAGAAATTCCAATTGCAGGAAGCAATCCACCAATAGTAGTTGGGATTAAGCAGACCAATAATGCGACTAAAATTGTAATCGAAATTGGAGTCCCTGAACCAGCTAACTTAATGCTAAAAAGAGAAAATGGAAGAAGTGACATGCAAACAATTAAAAAGACTAGAGTCATTCCTGCAAGCAAAATATTTAATGCAATTTCATTAGGTGTCTTTTGCCTTCGTGCCCCTTCAATCATAGCAATCATACGGTCTAAAAGACCTTCACCAGGATTTGAAGTTGCTCTAATGACAAGCCAATCAGATAAAACTTTTGTCCCGCTAGTCACAGCACTGCGGTCACCGCCCGATTCTCTGATCACTGGCGAGCTTTCACCCGTCACTGCGCTTTCATCAACCGACGCGATCCCATCAATAACTTCTCCATCAACAGGTATAATCTCGTTTGTCTCTACAAGGACATAATCATCCTTTCTTAAAAATGTTGAAGGAACGATCTTGAATTTACTTTCTTTATTGGGCTCAATCAGTTTTTTAGCTAATGTTTCGGTTCTCGAAGAACGCAACGATTCTGCTTGAGCCTTGCCACGACTTTCTGCTAAAGCTTCAGAAAAATTGGCAAATAGCAACGTGAACCACAACCAACCTGCTACGGACCCGATAAACCAAGGAGATTCATTGCTATATCCGAAGAATGAATAAATCCAGATAATTGTGGTGATGAAACTACCCAGAAAAACCGTGAGCATCACAGGATTATAAATGAGATAAATGGGATTTAGCATTAAGAATGCTTTACCAATCGATTTCCAAAGTAAACCTGAGCTAAAGATCGATTGTGTATGTGGATGCGTGCTCATGAATTTATCAACCTTAAATGTTCAACGATAGGTCCCAGGGCTAAAGCTGGCAGATAGGACAATGCACCTAATGCTAGGATAATTCCTGCTAACCAGAAAACAAATAAAGGTGTATGTGTTGGAAGGCTTCCAGAACTGATAGGAATAGATTTTTTTGCGGCCATAGAGCCAGCTATAGCTAGCGCGCAAATAGCCGGGACAAATCTCCCCAAAAACATGCAAACCCCAAGAGCAACATTATAAAAGGTATTGTTCGCATCAAGTCCTGCAAATGCACTTCCATTATTGTTGCTTGCGGAAGTGAATGCATATAACACTTCACTAAAAGCATGAGGCCCTATATTTAGTGCCCCAGCCTTATCTGGCAACATCAAAAAGGCCAAGGCTGTACCGAAAAGTATTGTAAGAATGGGTGTTAACAAAATAATAGATGCCATCTTAACTTCAAAGGCCTCTATTTTTTTCCCAAAATATTCAGGCGTTCTACCGACCATAAGCCCAGCAATAAATACCCCTACTATCACATAGGCTAGGATCCCATAAATTCCAGAACCAACGCCCCCAAAAATTACTTCGCCTACTTTCATAAGTGTTAGCAGTATCATTCCTGCAACTGGGCTATAGGAGTCGTGCATAGAATTTACAGCACCACATGAGGTTGCAGTTGTGGAAACTGCCCATAGCGTAGAACCACTCAGTCCAAAACGGATCTCTTTGCCTTCCATATTTCCACCAGGACTGCGATAGATCCTCTCTTGCATAATTCCAAAATTGTCTAATTCAGGATTCGACTGTAACTCGAAATAGTAACAAACAATAAGCAACGGGAAATAAATAAGGCACATCGTAGCCAACAATGCCCAGCCTTGCCTTAAATCTTTAATCATATATCCATAGGTCATTGTGAGAGATACTGGGATCAACAAAATCGCTATTATTTCAAGTAAGTTAGAAACTGGAGTTGGATTTTCATAAGGGTGTGCTGAGTTTGTGTTAAAAAATCCTCCTCCGTTTGTTCCAAGCAGTTTGATCGCTTCTTGGGAAGCGACAGGACCTATAGCAATCTCTTGTTGCGGCATTTCCTTAGTGCCCGGTTGCAACCATTCTGCTTGGATATTAGCACTAAAGGTTTGAGGAACTCCTTGCGACATTAAAAGCACTGTCCAAATGATGGATAGAGGCACAAGGAGATAAAGGAGCGTTCTAGTCACATCCACCCAAAAATTTCCAATTTTGGATGACTCGTTGCGCTGTATTCCTCGAGTTAACGCTGCGAAAACAGCTATTCCTGAGGCAGCCGATAAAAAGTTCTGCGGAGTCAACCCTACCATCTGGCTGAAGTTGCTCATCGTAGTTTCCCCGGAGTAACTTTGCCAATTTGTATTCGTAATAAAGCTCATTGCGGTATTGAAAGCTAAGTAAGGATCTACTCCAGGAAAAGCTTGTGGATTTAAAAATAATAACCCTTGAAAACGCAAAATCAAATAAAGTAAAAGTCCTCCCAACAGATTTAACATCAAGAATGCAGAAGCATATTGCCTCCAGTCCATTTCATCATGCTGCTGAACATGCATCCAGCGGTACAAATTCTTCTCCATAGGTGTTGTAATAGGATCAAGAATATTCTTCTCTTTTTGAAGCACTTTCCCGATAAAAGTTCCCAATGGATATTTCAATAAAGCGAGAATTCCAAAAATTAAAACCCATTCCAGCCAGCTCATTTAATCATCCTAATATCTCGGGTTTAAGTAGTGCGATAAAAAGGTAAATCAATAAGCAAACGGAGACGATGGCAGTGAGAATTTCAATGACACCCATCATTTACCTCTTAAGCTTGAACAAAGCATTAAAAATGCGCTGCCTAGGCCAAACAAGAAAAGTGTTAGCGCAATAGCAAAAAGATCCTCCATCGATAAACTCCATCTTTGCCAACTTAAATAACTATCAATTTTTTATTTAAATATCTACATATAGCGCTTCTGCGCGTGAGCTAATGATAAAAGTACAGACCTTGAAAGCGCTCAATGCCTAAACTTTAAAATTAACCACGGAGTTCACAGACTCGACTTTAGCATTTTTTTTGCTACAAAATATTGAATTTTGAATACTTAGGAATTCAGAAGACAGAATCCAGAATTCAGAAGAATATTTGAAGTTTTCTCCAGTATTAGGCTGTAATGCTAATGTCAGGGCATGCAATATTCTGACTTCTGACTTCCCCAAAAAATGCTAAAGTCGAGACAGTGTACATGGAGAAAGACATTTGGAAAGTAAAGGACTATCTACTCCCCTTGTTTTTTGTGCCCTCCGTGATCTCAGTGCCCTCGATGGTTAATTTGTGTTAGTACCGCAATAGTTATTTCCAGTTTTGGTTGGTAAGGGAGGTCAAAACATGATCTTCCCAAACGCCGTTGATCAATAAATACTCTTTAGCGTGCCCCTCGATTACAAAACCTAATCGTTTCAATAAATTCCCACTGCGCTCATTGCGCGGAACGTAATTTGCCATAATCCTGTGAATCTTGACCTCTTCAAACATATAGCGAATCCCAGCCTCTAATGCCTCTTTCATCAACCCTTTACCTTCATACTCCCGATCTATCTTGTACCCCAAAAAACAAGCTTGAAAAAATCCTCTGAAAATTTGAGTAAAATTGCACATCCCAATGACTGGACCCTCAGGTCGCTCCTTCGAAAACATCAAAAACCTTACGGAACGGTTCTCTTCAATATCCTTTAATAAACCAAGCAGTCTCTTATCAATAGGATCTATTGGTAAAGTCTCCCAAATTCCTAAATGATCTTGATTTCGATCCTCAAATGCTTTCAATAATTCGGCATCCTCCAAAACAGGAGCCCTCATTACCAAACGTTCAGTAACAATTTCTTTTATTTTCATGGCAAAATCTCCAAATTTATATTAAATAAATAACATTGATTTTAAAGACCAACCTTTCTTAAATCTCAATGAGATGGTCAACTAACCCTAAGGCCTTTGGATGCTTTACCGAGAGATTTGTCGCATTTTAGGGCTTTACATCTTTGGATTTACTTTTGCTTTTTTAATTCCATTGGGCGCAGCACTTTATTTCGAAATAAATAATCCTCTAGAACCTAGGACCTCTACATACTTTTTGCAATCAATATTTGTCTGCTTAACTTGCGCAGTTTTTTTCTACATGATCGGTTACAAATGTAAAACAATTATTTATCGTAGAGAGGGCATAGCCTCAGTTGTTCTTATTTGGATTATTACACCTATTTTTGCGGCTCTACCGTTCTGGCTCAGCGGCACCCTTTCAGATCCCATTCAAGCCTATTTTGAAGCAACTTCAGGGCTTACAACAACCGGAGCAACAGTTCTTGCTCCAAAAAATTTTGGACCTGATGGAATAGAGATTCCCATCCAAACGATTGTTCCTGGAGTCATACCCACTGTTTACGAGTATTTCGGAACCGTATCACCGATTCGAGATCCTTCAGGCCAAATTGTAGCTCAGGGAATTGAGGCGGTATCTAAAGGACTACTATTCTGGCGGAGCTTTTTGCAGTGGCTAGGAGGACTAGGTGTGGTTGTTTTGTTCGTAGCAATTTTACCTGCTTTAGGGATTGGTGGAAAGCTACTTTTTCAAGCTGAGATCGCTGGCCCTATTAAAGACACTATGACACCGCGCATTAAAGAGACTGCAATGAGATTATGGAAAATTTACATCATATTGACCTTCATTCAAATGCTCGTTCTATATTTTGTTGATCCAGCTATGAGTTGGTTTGACACATTCACAATCTCTTTTTCTACAATCTCCACTGGCGGATTTAGTGTAAGAAATGAAGGAATTGCTGCCTACCATAGCCCTGGAATAGAATGGGTAATTATTATTTTTATGATACTTGGTGGAATCAATTTCTCCCTTTACTATTACTTATCAAAAGCAAAATTTTACAAACTTTACGAACCTGAATTCTTGCTCTATCTCGCTATCATTATTGTAGCCTCAACTTTGGCCGTTTGGAAGTTATATGGAAACGTAAACCCTCTTCTAGACGGATCAAAAGGCCCAAATATGGACTTCTATGAAGCCGTCAGATACGGACTTTTCCAAACGGTCTCAGCACAAACATCAACAGGGTTCGCAACAGCAAACTACGATCTATGGCCTTATGCGGTTCAAATAATACTTTTTATTGCTTTCTTTATTGGAGGTATGTCCGGCTCAACAGCAGGGGGTATGAAGGTCATTCGGCAATTTATGATTTTCAGAATAGTACAGAATAAGGTAGAATCGTTGTTCCATCCCGAAAGCATTAAAAATTATAATGTTGGGAGCAGAGGAATAGATCATGGCTCAGCCATGATGGTGATGAGCTTTTTTGCTATTCTTATAGCTTTGGCAACATTGGGAACCGTTTTCTTTGTCTTTGATGGAATGGATCTTGAAACTGCCCTTAGTTTGTCAGGTTGTATGATTAATAATGGTGGCATGGCTTTTCGAGCCGCAGGGCCCATGAATTCTTGTGCGTTTCTATCAGACTTCGGCCTGATTCTTTCAAGCATTCTTATGGTCTTTGGACGCCTTGAATTCTTTGCATTCCTTGCTCTTCTTGTCCCAGGATTCTGGAGCCGTAGCTCATGACTTCGGCTTATACAATTGATTGGAATGAACAATGGAAACTTCACGCTCCCAATTTTCGCAATGGCTATGTCTCTATAGACCTCGGCTTTGCGAACTCAATTAAACTTGTTCCCGGCCCTGGGTTTGGTGACTTCTCCCATCCCACAACAAAAATGATGATCCAATTGTTAAAAACACAGCACCTAAGTCCTACACTTATTGATATTGGATCAGGAAGCGGCATTTTGACCCTATCCGCCTCAGCATTAGGAGTCAAAAATGCGTATGGAATTGAAATTGAGCCAGATGCAGTTGAACACTCAAAACTCAATGCCAGACATAACCAGCTCAATGTAGAATTTTTTCTACCTCATCAGTTTAATCTTTCCCCACATGGGTCGGTTACTATTGCCCTTAATATGATCAGATCCGAACAAAAACAAGCTTGGAGTTCACTTCCTCAACTCCATTGCCTTCATGGTCAATGTTTTGCTTCTGGAGTCCTCGAAGAAGAAAAAGAAAGCTATCTAGAAGAAACTGCTGCTAGAGGATGGATCCTTCAATCCACCCTCTCAAATAACGGTTGGCTCGCTTTTGTTTTCAAAATCTAAATTGAAATAATTCTTTATATGCTATAATATTGATATGCAGATAATTAATCTCTTGGAGCTGCCATGCATAGCATTAAATTTTATGTATGGAAATTCTTAGCCGCCCGAGGACTGCAAAATACCTATCGTCATTATAAAGATATTTCTGCAATGCGAAGGTCAATCGATAGAAACTCAAAACTTTTCGTAAAATTGGACCCCAAAGCTTCCATTTCCAGGATCGATCATGGGTCGATAAAAGGTGACTGGATCAAACCCGTTTCGATGAGAAATGAAATCCTCATCCTCTACCTGCATGGTGGTTCCTACATTATGGGACGCCCAGAAAATTTCCGGACTTTTTTAACTTATCTATGCCCCAGAGTAAAGGCACAGATCTTAGCTTTAGATTATCCTCTAGCGCCTGAGCATCCTTTTCCTGCCGCATTAGAAAATGCTTATGAAGCCTATCAATGGCTCCTTAAAAGTGGATATGATCCAGGAAAAATCGTGATTGCTGGGGATTCTGCTGGTGGAGGATTGGCCTTATCATTGGCCCAGCGGATCAGAGATAATAACGAGCCCATGCCGGCGTCAATTGTCTGTTTAAATCCATGGCTCGATTTGGATGTAGATTTCACAAAACTTTCCGACGCATTGAAAAATGACAAATTTTTATCTGCACCAGTTGCAGAACTCTCTATAAAATGGTATGTCAAAGATGATAAAAGAAATAATCCGTTAATTTCACCATTGTATGCAGATTTAACTGGGTTTCCCCCGATTTTTTTACAAACGGGAACCAAAGATACTCTGGTTGATCAAGCAAGAGATTTTGGGGAACGGGCAAAGAAACAAAATGCCACTATAACCCTGGATATTTGGGATGATATGCCCCACGATTGGCAGGTAATTATGGTGTCGTATGTAAAAGAAAGTAGGGAGGCAATAGATAATATTTGTACTTTCATAAATTCAACCACAGCCTACAGTAAAAAGAATAACAAAACTTACCTTGCTCATCTTTGGCTTATGATTGTTTGAGGCGCATATGCATAGTATAAAATTTTATATCTGGGATTATCTAGTCAGTAAAATGGCAAAATACATGTATCGGCGCAAAACAATACCTGAAATGCGCCGTTTTTACGAAGAAAGTGCTAGATGGGTCCTTAAACCGCATCCCTTAGTCAAAACAACCCCTCTAACTTATACAATATTTAATGGGGAATGGATAGAACCTGCTGATAAAAAGCCTGCCGTCACTTTACTTTACTTGCATGGTGGAGGATATGTAATGGGTTCATCGCAAGGTTATCGCAATTTCCTATCTTACTTTTCCTATCGTGCTAGTGCGCAAATATTGTCATTGGACTATCGGCTTGCGCCAGAGCACCCCTTTCCTGCAGGATTAGATGACTCAAGGGCTGCCTATAAATGGCTTTTGGACAACGGGCATGATCCCAAAAATATCGTCATCGCAGGGGATTCAGCAGGAGGTGGATTAGCTTTGGCCTTGTTGCAGCTGTTGAGGGACCATGAGATTCCAATGCCAGCTTCGGGAGTATGTTTAGACCCATGGGTAGATCTGACTGGTGATGCAATTTGGCCAAAAGGATCCCATGAGCAGGAGACAATGATTAGGGCGATCAATATTGAGCTATTTGCCAGAAGTTATGCAGGAAGAAATGATCGGAAGCACGGTTTAATTTCCCCGATCTTTGGTGACCTGCGGGGACTGCCTCCGTTATTGATACAGGCGAGCACCGAAGATTCGCTGATAGAGCAAGCGGTTGAATTGGAAAAGAAAGCAAAAGAAGAAGGCGTTAATGTCACATTCGAAATATGGCAAGGAATGCCCCACGTCTGGCAAGTAATCTTCGTCCCATACGTCGCTGAAAGCACCCTAGCCATTGAACACATCTGCAAATTCATCGACGAAACCGTCCAAGCCAAATCCAAAATCCTCATTTAACAGCTTCGAATCCAGCTGAACGCCTCATAGAAAAATCGCCGCAGTTTTCCCGAAGGTGCCACAAAAAACCTTCTTAGCATTTCCGTAGGCTTTACAAAAAGCGCGTAGCATTTCCGTACGCGCTACAAAAAAAGCGTTGTAGCGTTTCCGCAAGCTTTACAAAAAAAAGCGTCTTCGGAAGTGCTAAGGCGATTTTTTTGCGACGCCTTAGAAAAACGCTGCAACGCTTTCTACACTTCGTAAAGCAACGCTCAACACTTCTATTTGATAGCTAAGGTTTTTCGGAGGAGCAGGAGCCTTTTCCTTTGCCGCAGGGACAGCATCCGCCACCACCGCCACTAGGCTTTGGAGGCTCAGAAGAAGACTTATAGTCTGTGCCGTAAAAGCCTGTTCCTTGGAAAGACAAACCAATTCCACCACCAGGTTTACGCTTAAGAGAATTTTTATGACATGATGGACATTCGACTAAAGGATCCGCAGTAATCTTCTGCAAAGCTTCCAGCTTATTTCCACAACTTTCACATTCGTATTCATATGTTGGCATAACGTGTAGCCCTGTATTTATCGTGACCGCACCCTAAATGGACGGACATAGTGGACAATGGACGAAGTGGACACAATGGACGAAGTGGACATAGTGGACGAAGTGGACCCAGCTGACCACAGATAAAAGCCTTCACCTACCTGTCTACTTCGTCCACTGTGTCCACTAAGTCCACTTCGTCCATTGTCCATTATGTCCGTCCATTTAGTCACAGTCACATGGATGATTACATATCCATTCCCATTCCGCCCATGCCACCCATACCCATGCCACCCATACCCATGCCACCCATACCTCCCATGCCATCCATTCCGGCCATTGAAGGTTGTTTTGACTTAGGTTTGGGTTTGTCGGTGATCATGCAGGCAGTGGTCAACAACAATGAAGCAACAGATGAAGCATTGATCAACGCATTTTTGGTCACAAGCACAGGATCAACAACCCCAGCTTTCAACAGATCGGTAAATTCATCTGTCAAGCCGTTGTAGCCCATAGCCCCAGATGCTTCATAGATCTTTTCAGCGATCAAATTGCCAGGCTTGCCACAGTTGTTTGCAATGTCAGTTGCAGGTGCAAAAACTGCTTGGCGTATAATATTTGCGCCAATCGCTTCATCACCGCTCAGCTTTAATTGATCTAAGCTTTTTACAGCTCTCAATAATGCTACGCCGCCTCCAGGAACAATCCCTTCCACAACCGCAGCTCTTGTCGCATGCAAAGCATCTTCAACACGAGCTTTTTTCTCTTTGAGTTCTGTTTCAGTAGCTGCGCCAACATTGATGACAGCGACTCCGCCAACAAGTTTCGCTAATCTTTCTTCAAGTTTCTCTTTGTCAAACTTGCTTGTTGATGGATTATTGATCTCAGCTTTAATTTGAGCAATACGCTCTTTAATTTTAGCCTCTTCACCTTCTCCATCAATGATCGTGGTCTCTTCCTTAGCGACTTTAATCGTTTTAGCATGTCCAAGAACTTCAGGACCTACTTCATCGATTTTCATTCCAAGTTCTTCGGAAACAACTGTTGCACCAGTCAAAATTGCGATATCTTGCAACATAGCCTTGCGATTTTCACCAAAACCTGGAGCTTTTACAGCGCAAAGTGGCAATCCTCCTTTCAGCTTATTGACAACTAAAGTAGCCAAAGCTTCGCTTTCAATATCCTCAGCGATAATCAATAGAGGTCTAGCACCCTTTTCCATTGCCTTTTCCAAGAAAGGAACTACATCTTTAACGCCAGTCAATTTCTTGTCAGTGACAAGGATTTGGGCATTCGAGAACTCTACAGACATGTTCTCAGCGTTTGTAATGAAATAAGGAGAAACATAACCCTTAGGAATTTGCATCCCTTCAACAACATCCAATGTTGTATCTATGCCGCGTGCTTCTGAAACAGTAATAATTCCATCTTTTCCTACTTTGTCCATCGCTTCAGCAATAATAGTACCAATGTCAGCATCATTATTAGCGGAAATTGTTGCGATCTGCTTCACTTCTGTAGAAGTTTTTACAGGAACAGCTAGCTTTGATAATGCTTTTACGATTGCATCTACAGCATGGTCGATCCCACGCTTTAAACTCATCGGATTAGCACCGGCAGTAACGTTTTTCACTCCTGCTGTAAAAATAGCTTCAGCTAGAACAATTGCAGTTGTTGTGCCATCACCAGCAGTATCAGAAGTTTTAGAAGCTACTTCTTTTACGAGCTGTGCGCCCATGTTTTCGAATTTGTCTTTGAGTGCGATCTCTTTGGCAACTGTCACACCGTCTTTTGTAGACAAAGGCGATCCAAAACCTTTATTAATAACAACATTGCGTCCTTTTGGGCCTAAGGTCACTTTAACAGCTTTTGCTAATGTTTTGACGCCTCGGAGCAAAGACTTCAAAGCTTCTTCATTGAATTGTAGCATTTTTGACATGGTCGTCTCCTGTGAGCGTTCGGTTATTTGAGAATTCCAAGAATATCATCTTGAGACAAGATGAGATATTCTTCATCACCTTCAACATTTTTTACTTCCGTCCCAGCATAGGATCCGAATAAGATGCGGTCACCAGCTTTAACGTGCATAGGTTCGATTTTTCCATCTTCATCGATTTTGCCTTGCCCTGTTGCGATCACTTCCCCTTCACGTGGTTTTTCTTGTGCAGAGTCTGGTAAAAGGATTCCACCTTTTGAAGTTTGAGCTTTTGAACGTTTTACTAAAACGCGATTGCCAAGTGGTTTAATTTTGAGCATGGCATTTCTCCTTATTTTAACAGATTTTTAGTTGGAATTTTACTCTCAGCGGGAAATTTGGTCAAGGGAAACGAGAAGATTTTTAGCAGATTGGATGTGAGAGTGCTAGTTGTAAGCAGAAATAAGATATTTTTGCCTTAATTTAATAAATTCCTGCCTCTCTTTCTCATGAAGCTCTCGCAAAGGCCAAACAATGGCTTTCTTTTCCTCCAGCATAGCAAAAACCTCATCGGTCCCATTCACCTTAGTGAACATATCACGTTTTGAACTCAAAGACTTAACAGCTTTATTGAATTCTTTCGGATAAAGACTTTTTAACATTCCAAGAATTAAGTATTGAGTCGACACCGGCTTGTATATTCTAGTATCTGTGACAACAATCAAAACACCTTCACAATTTTGCCTGGCATATCGTCCGTAAAAAGGACGGAAATAAAACGGCTGAAAACGCACGCCGGGAAATTTTTGTTCGTTTAGTTTTTCAGCAAAAGTTTCTGCTTTGATCCAAGGGGCACCCACTAACTTGAAAGGAAGTGTAAATCCAATCCCAATATTGACAAGTTTGAGCTCACCCAATATTCCAGTAGTTGCATAATAAAAGGGGGTATCCGCTTCAGGGATATATGGACTCGTTGGAATCCATGGTAGGCCAGTGTCTTTAAAGCTCATCCACCGTTTCCAACCTTTCATAGGTATCACATCAAGTTTGCAGTTGATCTTGTATTCTTTGTTGAAGAACTTAGCAAGCTCTCCAATCGTCATGCCTGGACAAAAAGGGACATTGATATATCCAACCATGGAACGGTATTTTGATTCCAGCATCGGGCCATCGACAGTCAAGCCATTAATAGGATTAGGCCGGTCCAGAACCATTACGTGGATCTTCTTTTTAGCAGCTTCCTCCATGACGTAAAATAGAGTTGTCATATAGGTATAGGATCTTGAACCAATATCTTGAATGTCAAAGATGAGGAGATCAATTCCTTTCAACATTGCATCTGTAGGTCGGCGGGTATCTCCGTAAAGGCTGTAAACAGGAATTCCTTCAGGGCCTTCCGAATTTTTGAAATCTTCGTCAGCATAAAGTTCCCCTTTAAGTCCATGCTCAGGAGCAAAAAGAGCGACAACCGAATAATCTCCCTCTTTCGCATGAAGTTGAAAGCAGTTGATCGATGAGACCATGCTGCAATTTACGCCGGTATGATTGGTGATCAAACCAATTTTCTTTCCTTTTAGCTTACCGATATGACCTTTCGTAAAAATTTGATCGATGCCGGTAAAGACCTTTACAGGGTCGCCTCCAATCGGTGGATGGGCCCCAAGGACTTGAAAGAAAAATAAAATGCAAAAAAGAAAAACTCTAGTCATGGGAACATAATATAATAATTTTGTTTCTAACAAAACCCCCATTCAAGCGAAAATGAAGTTTATTGAATAAGTTAATGAGTCCTAACCACAAATTAACCACGGAGTTCACGGAGTACACAGAAAAAGAAAAAAGGGAATTCTAAACTTTTACTACCCATAATTCTTGTCTTTTTCCCTTTCTCCTTGAACTCCGTGGTTAATTCTTAGGGAGATCGAATCGAAATGTCTATTGATGAAGCTCGCAAAATACTGGAAGAGGTTAAAGGTAAACGTCTGAGTATCAGTGATCGTGTTAGTAAAGCTTTAGAGTTAGCCAAGTTGATCTTAGAGGAATCGCATAAAATCCAAACCTCTGAAGAACGCGAACAGCAAGAAGAATTAAATAGGATGTTGCAAGATACTGACGGTAGATATTTTACAACTAATATGACAGACCAATGCTTCCGAACTGATCGCAATAGACGTGTTGCCAATCAGTTGAACTATCTTCTCGAAAAATATGGAATTCCTAAATATCTAAGCCAAAACAAACAAAGAAGTTTTAAATTCTTCAAATCCCTTGGAAATTCCCTAGGCTCTCTTTTAGTTCCTTTTGTCAAAAGGGAAATCAGAAAGCAGACTGCACGTGTTATTTTGCCCGGTGAAGAACGCGCCTTTAAAAAATTCACTGCCCAAAGAAGAAAAGAGGGGGTACGAATTAACATTAATCACCTTGGAGAAGCTATCCTCGGTGAAAAAGAAGCAAAACAGCGACTTGAGACCTATCTAGAAGACTTAGCTAAACCAGAAGTTGAATATATCTCCGTTAAGATTTCTACTATCTTCAGTCAAATCAATCTTCTTGATTGGGATAAGACTCTTGAAACTTTAGCTACAAGATTGAAAACATTATATCGTGCGGCCTCCAAACATCAATTTAAGTTGCCAACAGGGGAAAAAATTCCCAAGTTTGTCAATCTGGATATGGAAGAATATCGTGATCTTTATCTAACAGTTTCATTGTTTAGACATGTTTTAGACGAACCAGAATTTTTTAATTGCTCAGCAGGAATTGTTCTACAAAGCTACGTGCCCGATTCTTACTTGATCCAACAAGATCTTACGATTTGGGCTTTGCAGCGCGTTGCAAAAGGTGGCGCCCCTATAAAGATCCGCATCGTGAAAGGTGCAAATCTAGCCATGGAAAAGGTCGATGCTTCGTTGCATGGCTGGCCACAGGCTCCCTATAGCAATAAGCAAGATGTCGATGCAAATTTTAAAAAAATGGTCACATATGGTTGTGAACCCGAAAGAGCACGTGCAGTCAATCTAGGAATTGGGAGTCATAATATCTTTGATATTGCTTGGGCACTCATCTTACGCTCCGAAAGATCTATTGAAGACTATGTAATTATGGAAATGTTGGAAGGGATGGCTGATCCCACAAGAAGAGTGGTTCAGAAGTTATCTGGACAAGTGATGATGTACTGCCCTGTAGCCACACGCCAAGAATTTCAAAATGCTGTCGCCTATTTATTGAGACGTTTAGACGAAAACACAGGACCACAAAACTTCTTGCGCTATGCATTCAATTTGCATCCCGGCACACAGGATTGGCTCAACCTTGCAAATGGGTTTATGGATTCTTGTCAAAAAATGAATGCAGTATCCACGATGCCATCAAGATATCAAAACAGAATGGAACCGCCTTTAAGGCCGAATTCAGACTGCTGTTTTTTTAATGAACCTGACACAGATTGGACCCAAGTCTATAATAGATCTTGGGGACAAAATATTTTAGATGAATGGTCCAAAAAAGAAATTCCACCCATCCCAGTTGTTATTGGACTTGAGCACATCTTAAAAGAAAGAAGCGAAGGAGCAGCATACGATCCCTCTTATCCCGATAAATTGCTCTATAAATATACGCAGGCTAACATAGAAGATGTCGATAGAGCTTTGATCACTGCAGAAAAATCACAAAAAAGATGGAAAGAAACAACATTTAAAGAGCGTAGCATTTTACTTGCTGAAGTAGCACAAAGACTTCGTCGGCAACGTGCAAATTTAATTGGCTCAATGGTTGCAGATACCGGAAAAACCGTTTATGAAGCAGATATTGAAGTTTCAGAAGCTATCGATTTTGTTGAATATTATCGAAGAAATGCTGAAGAAGTGGGTATGCTCCAGGATATTCAATGGAAACCCAAAGGAACCGTTGTGGTTGCGCCCCCTTGGAACTTTCCCTGCTCAATATCAGTCGGAGGTATCGCGGCTGCCCTTGCTGCAGGAAATTGTGTTATTTTTAAACCTGCAACTGAAGCGATACTCGCGGGTTGGACTTTAATCCAAACTTTTTGGGATGCCGGAATCAGCCCTGAAATTTTGCAATTTTTACCCTGCGAAGATGAACCTGTAGGATCACAGCTCATAAAAGATCCGAGAGTTGCAGCCATAGTCTTAACCGGATCGACGGAGACAGCTAAACTTTTCTTCAAAATGCGTCCAGGACTAGACCTTTTAGCTGAAACCGGAGGAAAAAATGCCATTATCGTCACATCTCTTGCCGATAGAGACTTAGCTATCAAAGATATAATTCAGTCTGCTTTCGGTCACGCCGGGCAAAAATGCAGCGCATGTAGTTTATTGATTCTTGAAGCTGAACTCTATGATGATAAGAAATTTATGAGCAATCTTTGCGATGCTACTGCAAGCCTGAAAGTTGGATCACCATGGGATCCACAAACTAAAGTACCTCCTTTAATTAGAACACCAGGGGAAGCCCTCACAAAAGGTCTGACAGAATTGGAAGAGGGGGAAGAATGGCTATTACAGCCAAAACAAGATTCAGAAAATCCAAATCTTTGGAGTCCAGGCATTAAGATAGGAGTAAAAGAGAATTCCTTCTCATATAAGACCGAATTATTCGGTCCAGTGCTTTCTGTCCTAAGAGCAGATAACTTAGATCATGCCCTGAAGCTTGCTAATGGTACCCCTTATGGATTAACATCGGGTATACAGACACTGGATGAAAGAGAACGGTTGCATTGGGTTGAAGAAATTGAAGCAGGAAATCTTTATATCAATAGAGGAATTACCGGCGCAATCGTTCAACGGCAACCATTTGGAGGATGTAAAGCAAGTAGCTTTGGACCAGGAGCGAAAGCTGGAGGACCTAATTACGTCATGCAACTGATGAATGCTTTACAAAATAGCCTTCCAAAAGAAAAGGAAGCTTTGCCTAAAGTATTGCGAGAGCTTGAAGAATTTGCAGCTGATTTAGACTGGAATAGCCAGGAGCAAGATTTATGGAAAGCAAGCTTGGGAAGCTATGCTTTTTATTATAAGCACTACTTTAGAAAAAAACATGATCCCAGCCAAATTTTAGGGCAGGATAATTTCCAGAGCTATAAGCCTAGGAAGCAGATGGTTTTGCGAGTACAAAAAGAAGATAAACCTATCGATGTATTGAGAACTATTGCCTCAGCGCTTGTGTGTGGTGTACCTCTAGAAATTTCTGTAGATGAGGGCAGAAGGGTTTTAGATTTCAAAAATATAAAATGTATCAGAGAAAATGAATCTGAGTTTTGCAACAGAATAAGTAAAGATAAGGTTACACATATCCGTTTATTGAGCCCATGTTCTAATGCACTCAGGGATGCAATGGCAAATGGTGCAGTTAATGTTCACCGTGGGCCTGTTTTAGCAAATGGACGCATTGAGTTGTTGCATATGCTTCAAGAAGTAAGTATAAGTTTCGACTATCACAGATACGGATATTTGGGTGAACGGGAAACAGAAAAAAGATCACCACTAAAGCCTTCAAAGCAAGAGGAAATGACTGCAAATGGGCGCTGCTGTTGCATGAATAAGGAATAATTATGGCTACTAAGATTTTAGTTGTGGATGACGAGCCGGATCTTGAGATCTTGATCCTGCAAAAATTCCGCAAGAAAATCGACAACGGCGAGATGGAATTTCTTTTTGCCCAGAATGGTCTGGATGCCCTGGAGCTTATCCACAAAGATCCTACCATTGAAGTTGTAGTAACAGATGTCAACATGCCCAAAATGGATGGACTAGACTTGTTAGCACATTTGGGAAAGATGAAAAGATTGATTAAAACCGTAATTGTTTCTCCTTATGGAGATATGGATAGCATTCGGACTGCTATGAACAGGGGAGCGTTCGACTTTATTACACGGCCGATAAACTTACAAGATTTAGACATCACTATTTCTAAAACGATCCACCAGCTCAATCAATCTAAAACTGCTCTAGCAACGGAAAATAGACTTTTGGATATTGAAAAAGAGTTGGCCGTTGCTAAAAATATACAGACCTCCATTATCCCTCACGATTTCAAACCCTTTCCAGAAAACGATAGTTTTGAAATTTTAGGAACTATGTTGCCTGCAAGACATATTGGAGGTGACTTTTTCGATTTCTTTAAAATCAATGAAAGAAAATTAGGGTTTAATATTGGGGATGTATCGGGCAAAGGGGTACCTGCAGCTCTATTTATGACGATGACCAGGGCATTGATGCGAGCCCTTGGAAAGAAGACATCTTCATCCCAGCAATGTTTGCAACAGTTAAATGATGCATTGAGCCAAGAAAATGAGTCGTCGATGTTTGTTACGGCTTTCTATGGCATTTACGACATAATTGATCATACGATCCAATATTGTAACGCGGGGCATAATCCTCCCTATATTATTTCTGAAAATGGAGATCTGAACCAAGTGGGGTTAAGCGAGGGAATCGCTTTAGGGATCTCGACAAACAATTCCTATTTCATCGAAAAAAAGTTGCAATTGAAACCTAAGGAAACATTCCTCCTATATACCGATGGTGTCACGGAAGGAATGAACGAAAGCCACCAAATGTTTAACGAACATCGGTTGGAGTACTGTCTAAAAGAAAATTATTCGAAACCACTACCAAAGCTTATCGACGCCATCGTTGATTCTGTCAGAAAATTCACCGGCGACGACCAATCCGACGATATCACCATTCTAGCTATCCGCCGCAACAAATAATTTTTTATCTTCTTAAAGTCGCTATGCGAGTATTTGAATGAGATTCGCCTATCCAAGTGCTGCCTCTGTCAGTAGATTTTGCAGGGCTTATCATGATACTGACATCCTGGCCAAGCTCATTTAGAAAACGAATAAGACGCTCCAATGAAAAACTTCTTAATCTTCCGTGAATCAAAGCAGAGATTTTGGGTTGATCAATGCCTAAAATTTCAGCAGCTTGTTTTTGAGTCAGTTTTTTCTTCTTAATAAGCTTAGCTAGTTGACGAGCAAGCTCGGACTTTGCTAAAGCTTCTTCAGGATTTTCAACGCCTAAATCGGCAAATACATTTCCGGAGCTTTCTTCGTATACGATCTTTTTTTTCATAACTACTTTTCTCCATTTAATTTTTTATACAAGACTTCATCTGCGCAAGATATAAGCCGTGTCCTATTTCATTTTGAACTTCATTGGGAAACTGCTTTAAGTCCTCGAGGCTTGACCCAATCCAGAAAAGTCGTTTCATAGTGATTCTCGTATCTTCTAATTTAATTATGCCCAAATGAGCATATTTTTGCAAGGGTATATCCTCAGTTAAGTAGAGCTAAAGCCAAACGTAATTGTATTTCTTAATTTTGGGGTTGTTTTTCGGGTTCGTCTTCTTCTTTAAGTTCGACCCGTTTGTTGTACTTTTCCATGTAGAGATAGATAACCGGTGTTAGGAATAGGGTAATGAGCTGGGAAACAACAAGGCCTCCAATAATGACAAGACCCAAAGGTTGGCGTGATTTCCCAGCAGCCTCTAGAGATAACGCTACTGGCAATGCTCCCATGATAGCCGCAACGGTTGTCATCATAATCGGACGAAACCTTGCAATCGACGCATTATAAATTGCTTCTTCAGGAGTCTCTCCCTTCTCTCGTATATTGTCCAAGGCAAAGTCGATCATCATAATCCCGTTTTTCTTCACAATCCCAATCAGCAGCAATAGTCCTAAATATCCATACAAAGAAAGCGGAAGACCAAAAATCCACAATGTGAGAAGGCCTCCCAATATAGCTGGAGGAATAGATGATAAGATCGTCAATGGATGGATAAAACTTTCGTACAATATCCCAAGAACAATGTAAATAGCAAATACAGCCAAAATCAAAAGGTAGTTAGTATTACTTACTGTCTCTTCAAATGTTTCCGCTGCCCCCTGCACCGCTCCCTCAACGTTTGCAGGTAACACCTCATCTGCAAGCTGTTTCAGGTTCTCCAATGCCGTTCCTAAGGGTACTCCAGGTAACAAGTTGAAAGAAATGGTAACGGCAGGAAATTGGGAAAGATGGTTAACGCTTGCCGGTCCTAGTCCAATGTCTGAGACCACTAATGCACTCAATGGAATCATGTTTCCATTGCTATGGCTTTTAAGATAGATATCCGATAGATCCCAAGAGCCTTCCCGAAATCTAGGCATCGTTTCTACAACTACATCGTATTGATCAAAAGGCGTCTGAATTTTTGCCACTCGGTTTCCAGAGTAAGCCAGAAGCAAAGTGTTTTCTATATCTTGAGCAGTAAACCCTAAGGCGGAAGCTTGGTCCCTATCAATATGGACATTTAATTGAGGAGTATGAATTTCAAAGTCACTACTAATTCCTTGAAAGCCAGGAAGGCTGTTCATCCTTTCAAGAAAGACTTCTGCAGCTTTGTATAACGATTCAGTGTCCAAGCTTTGCAAACTGTACTGATAAGTACCACGACTTTGTGGACCAATTGAAAGATTGATTAAGGGAATATTCTTAATGAACGTATTCAATCCAGGAACATCCACTAACTCCTTATAAAATTTCTGTATGATCTCATTTGAAGTTGGCCTTTCCTCATGGGGTTTAAGCCTAATAAACATGATCCCATTACGGATTTGTGGATTTCCTGCTAATGAGACCATCGATTCGATAGATGGATCTTGCCTTACAATCTCAGTGGCTTGATCTTGGAGTTTAAACATCTCCTTTGGCGAAGTTCCTTCTGCAGCTTGTGTATAGGCAATAATAAATCCTATGTCATCATCCGGTATAAAGTCCTTCGGTAAAATATAAAATAATAGTGCGCTCAGTAGAACACTCAATGCCCCAATAATTACCGTAAATGTTCTATTGCCCAGAACCCATTTCAAACCATCCGCATACCAATTCAAAAACTTTTGGTTAAGGTTTCGAGACATATTGGCAATCCATGTATGGCTTTCTTCTCCTCTGTGTGCAACAAGTCGACTACAAAGCATAGGTGTGAGCGTCAGTGAAATAAATCCTGAGAGCAATACCACCACGATCATGACGATTGAAAATTCTAGAAGAATTTTTCCTAAAAGACCTCCCATATAGACTAAAGGTATAAATACAGCTGCCAAGGAGAGAGTCATGGATAAGATTGTCGTGCTGATCTGTTTTGACCCAAGGATTGAAGCGGTCCACCTTGATTCACCCTCCTCGATTCTTCGGACAATGTTCTCCAATACCACGATCGCATCATCAACAATAAATCCTGTAGATAGTGTCAGAGCAAGCAACGAAAGGTTGTCTATACTGAAACCAAAGAGTTCCATGACATAGAATGTACCTATGATAGACATAGGCATTGCTAAGCTTGGAATCATTGTATCGATGGGTGTTCCTAGATAGAGGAATATAACAAGCACAACCAAGAAAAAGGCGATAACGAGCGTTAATTTAACATTGAAGATGGAAGCTCTAATCGTTTGAGACCTATCATAAACGATCCTTAAATCGATTGATTGGGGAAGTTGTTCTAACAAGCTTGGAAGGAACGAACGTATTTCGTCAGAAACCATCACCGTGTTAGCTCCAGGCTGACGCTGGACGGCCAAAACTACTCCTGCATAATCTTTATCGCCTGAAATATATCTCAGATTAAATCGTTCGTTGCTTACACTGTTGATGACTTGACCTAAGTCTTCTACCCTTACTGGAGAATTGTTATTATATTTTACAATAATAGGAGAATACTCTTTGGCACTCGTCAGCTGTCCATAGGTTTGAATAATTAAGCTTTGTGTAGGGCCATCCATTTGCCCTGATGGTAAGTCAGGAGTGGACTGACTGATGGCGCCAGCGACATCATCAATACTGATTGCTCTTGTTGCAATTTTTCCTGGGTCTACTTGTACCCTGACAGCATAGGGTGAACCGTAGACAATCACTTGAGCTACACCGTTAAGCATAGATAGTCTTTGCGCGATAAACGTGTAGGCATAGATATACAGGTCATAAATAGGCATTGTTTCCGATGTTAATGCAATATAGACAATAGGTTGATCGGAAGGGTTGACTTTTTTATATGTGGGAGCATTTGGAAGATTTGGAGGCAAATTCGCTTGAGCTCTCACAATAGAAGCTTGAACATCTTGTGCAGCGGAGTCAATATTTTTGTTTAGCTCAAATTCTAATATGACTTGAGTTTGTCCTAAGGTATTGCTGGAACTGACCTTTGTCACTCCAGGAATTGTCATGAACTCCTTTTCCATTGGTGTAGCAACAGTATTGGCCATGGTCTCGGGGCTAGCACCAGGCAGCGTAGCAGTAACAGTAATGGTTGGATAGTCAACGTTGGGTAGATCACTTACAGGCAAACGAAAATAGGATGTAAGTCCCAAAAATAAGATTGTTACCATGATCAATATCGTCATTACAGGACGACGGATAAAAGGCTCTGAGATATTCATCCGGATGATCTTCCTTTAACTTTTGTACTGTCTTCTGGTGGTTTCGTTGTATCAGGAGCTTTATCTTTGTTTAGGATTGTCACTTTTGAGCCATTTTTCAAATTGAGCTGTCCTGTTTGAACCACTTTTTCACCCATCGACAAACCTTCATCCACAACAATCATATTGTCTATAATTTCTGAAACTTTGATTTGTCTTAGTTCAACAGTGTTATCAGGCTTCACGACGAAAATAAACTTTCCTTGTTGCCCTGTTTGCACCGCTTGGGTAGGAAGTAGAATTGCATCCTTTTTAATTCTTAAATTCACTCGAACACGCACAAACTCTCCAGGCCATAGGACCAAATTTTCGTTTGGGACATGTCCTTTTAATAACACTGTTCCTGTTCCAAGATCTATCGTATTATCGAGAAAGTAAAGATTTCCTTTAAAGACATGATCAGGATCCTGTGGAAGGGTAATATCCAATGAAAGGGTTCCTTGAGCCAATGCTTTTTGGATTTCCCAAAAGTTGGATTGTGGAACATTGAAACGGACTTGAACAGGATCTAATTGCGAAACATTAATAACAGCATTTGGATCGTTAGCAATCAATAAACTTCCAGGATCGACCCTTCTATTTCCTAATCTTCCATCGATAGGGGATTTTACATAAGCGTAATCTCTGTTAATTTTAGCTAACTCAACATTGGCAAGATCGATTTGTGTCTGAGCTTCATTTACAGCTACATCACTTGTAATCTGTTCAAAAGTTAATTGAGCGATAAATTCCTTTTGAACAAGTTCAGTGTTTCGTTCCATTCTCTTTTTGGAAAATTCTAACGTGGCTTTATCTTTATTAAGGGTGGCTTCAGCTAGTGCTAAAGAAGCTTCATACGGTCTTGGATCAATTGTAAAAAGCAAATCTCCCTTTTTGACCATCTGCCCTTCTTGAACCTTAAATTCCAGAAGTTTGCCACTAACCTGTGGACGGATGTCTACACTTGTTTCAGCAAAAACATTTCCAATGGCTTCAATGAAAATAGGGACATCCTTCTGAACAGGCTCTGTAACAATGACAGCTACCGGGGGAGGAGGTTTGGGAGTAGCCGCATCCTTACTACTACATCCGTATAGCAATAGTCCAGCAGCTAAGATAAATCCTTTAAGATACCCTTTAGTTTTCATGACTTGCCTATGGATAATCCTTCAATTTTTTCTCCTCAACAGGTGTTTCTTGAGTTCCCACACTAACCTTTTGAAACAAAGGAGGTAAATTTACTTGTTCAGTACGCGCATCCAATATTCCTATAGCATACGCTAAGGATGAAAGCGCTTGCGCCCAGGCAACTCGAGTTTGGATCACCTGATTTCTGGCGTTTGCCAAGGATGTCTGCGATGCTAACACATCTAAAAAGGTGATCGTCCCAGCTTTATACCCTGCTAAAGTTGCATCGTATGCTTCTTGCGAATATTTCAGGAACTCCTCACTGAATTTTAAAGATTCTTCAGCAGTCTTTACCGCATAATAGCTTGATAACACGCCATTTAGAACAATTGTTTCTTGATCTTGCCAATCGGCATAGGTAGCATCAATATTCGCTTGTGCCTGTCGAATATTGTATTCGTAGAAGAAACCTTGGAATAATGGAACACTGACCTCAATCATAGAAACGTAATCGTGGGACCTAAGTAATGAACTTTTAAAATAATCTCCCCGATTGAAACTCATACTTCCCGTTACAATAGGTAACCCCTCTGATCTTGCAACAATAAGATTAGCTCTTGCCTGCATATAAGCAGCTTGTTTTTCTGCTAAATCAGCCCTGTAGACCAATGCTAAATCCATTAATTCATTAAGGCTTCCTGAAATTTCTTTTGTTGGTACAGTTTCTGGCTTTCGTTCAATTGTCAAAACAACATTTGCAGGTAATCCTAAAGCTGTTGCAACAGCTCCTAAAGCGATCTTGACTTGCCCTTTAAAATTTTCGAGCTGATATTGAGTGTTCGCAAGATTCGATTTCGCTTGTAGAACGTCGACCCTTGTTGTTAATCCCGCAGTAAATAATTCTTGTGCAGCCTCTAAGTTCTTTGTCACATCCTTTAAATTCTCTTCAGTAGCTTCTACAGATGCGATGTTTAATAAATAATTATAATAGGCCCTCAATACCTCAAGGATGACATCTTGAATCGACTGGTTATAGGCCCAATTTGCAAAATACAACGCTTGCCTTGCTGCTTCAACAGAGGCAGACCGGCCCCCAAAATCCATCAGTAAGTAAGATACAATGATTGTTGAACTTAACTCCTGAAATGAAGTTTTACCAAAAGAAGAACCTTGGTTTATTCCTGTCACTGTGGTTGTAGTATCCGTTGAGTTAGATGTCAACTTTTTAGGAACAAAGTTTGAGTCATTCCAGCTATAGGATTCTTCCAATTCAACCGTAGGATAATACTGACTTTTAGCGGATCCTAAATTGAATGCAGCAGCCCGTGCTTGAGACCACGTTCTTTCCGTCAAAGGATTATTTAAAAGTGCGATGTTGATCAAATCGCCAAGTTCCATGGTTTTCTTTAGGTCCACCCTTTGATCATCCAATTCAGGATCTAATTCTAAAGGAACGCAAAGGCGAGTATAATCCTCAGGTGGATCCCAGGCTGTCCCTGGCTTATAGCCTGTTAGACCCGAAGTACTTGGTTCTGCAATATAAAAATCTGCGATATCACATAAGTCATAACAACAGCAGCTGCAAAGGTTTATTAGTAGTATTAATGCTAAATATTTCATATCTCGGTTTCGCTTTGCGTAAACATCTATTAATAAAAAACTTTTGACTTTTAGGGAATAATAATTTGTTGCTGGAGATTCTAGAGTCGGATCAACCATCATCAAGATAAATAATGTTTAAAAACCATTCGCTTATTTTTTTAATCTTTATAATTAATTAATTTAAAGTTTACTTAATTTAAATAAATTAAAATCATAATTAATCTTATTACTTAAAATAAGGGGGATATATGGGATTTCCTGTTGCAGAAAGGCCTAAAACTGGAGATGCATATCTTGCGAATATTAATAGAAAACATAACTACGCCACAGCTGCATTAGTTATCGGAGTGCTTGTTGTTGCTGCGGGAGTGCTTTTGGTTTCAGCATCTCTTTCAAAAAGATTAGGAGATGTCATGCACATACCTAATGTTTCTAAAAACAATTTTCCACTTTTAATGGGTGCCATTGGAATAGGCGGAGGACTAACATCTACTGCGGTAGGGGGTTGCCTATCCCTTTATTACAAAGATAAAAAAGTTCAACATAAACTTGATCAGATTGAAGTAGACATTTAGTCTTTTTGACATTGTGGACAATAGTGGGTGCTCCGTTGCGCGACAACAATACGCTCAATTGGAGTGCCGCACCTTGGACAAGGCTTTCCAGTTCTTCTGAAAACATTTAAACGATGTTGATGGTCTCCACTTTGTCCACTCAATCGGTAGTAATTTCCCTTGCCTTTACCTAAAGATGTACCTTGCGTTGCAATGCCGCGTTTCAATACATGCTTGATTGCATCCACCAATAAGGATAACTGCTTTCTTGAAAGTTTTTGAGATGAAGTTTGAGGATGGATCTTAGATTCCCATAATGCCTCATCCACATAAATATTACCCAGGCCTGCTACGAAACTTTGATCGAGCAACAGAGGTTTGATTTGACGAGCTTTTTTTTTTATCATTTTCGCCAATTCATCAATTGTAAAACCTTCATCCAATGGCTCAGGGCCTAAATTTCCCAAATAGACTTCAGGAGTTTTTGTCCAATACCAACGGCCAAATTTGCGAGTATCATGAAACCTCAGTTCATCCTTGTCGTCCAAGGTTAAACAAATGTGTTCGTGAGGTAATCTGAAGGATGATTTTGGAACAATAGTGAGTCTTCCTGTCATTCTAAGATGGATCAACAGATAGTGATGATCTGACAATAAGAGGGTGATAAATTTTCCTCTTCTTTCTACCTTTACAATTTTGAGACCGATAATTTGCTTTGAAAATTCCTCTAAAGATGCTCCAGCAAGAGTCTTTGGCCAAAAAAGATGAACTCCAGTAACTGTTCTTTTTTCCAGTCCCGATCTTTTCAAATCTTGTACGATTGTTTCTACTTCTGGTAGTTCTGGCATACTAATAAAAAACTTGTTGAATGACTGCTAAACTTGCTGCAATTCCAAAACAAAGCAAAACAACCCCTGAGATCCGATTAATATTTCCAACCCACTTTAAATCGATTTTATGTTTAAGCATAGACATTCCGAAGCTGATTAATATCCACCAAAAGGCTGAGCCTACAAAGACCCCAGCGGATAAAGCTAAAGTGGCCAAGGCACCCTCGCTGGAAGTACATAAGCCCAGTCCTGCATAGATCCCTGCAAAACAAAGCAGAGTGAAAGGATTTGTTAAAGTCAGCAAGAAAGTGCCTGCAAAAATTTTTTGAAAACTTTCACTATCCTCTATTTCAGCAACAGTTTTTGGACGTGAAAAATAGGACTTTAAACCTAAAAAACAGAGAAAAACGGCTCCGATAATTTGAAAAAAGATTTGATTGGCTTCTAGGAATTCCGAGGACATAGATACCCCAAAACCTGCTAAAGCCCCGTACATGGCATCCGCTAGTGCGGCTCCCAACCCAGCAACAAGCCCATAGGCCATTCCACGGATAACAGAATGCTGCATGCACATTATACCAATAGGTCCAAAGGGAAGAGCAATGATAATTCCAATCAGCATCCCTTTTAAAAACATGATAAATAACATTTATCAACTCTTTTTAATCGACTCTATATTAAAGGATAATGACGTTTAGTTAAAGAAGAGAAATGGACTTTATGGACGGACAAAGTGGACTTAGTCTCGACTTAGCATTTTTTGGGGAAGTCAGAAGTCAGAATTCGGAAGCCAGAATATTGCATGCCTTGACATTAGCACTACAGCATTAAAGCAGGAAAAACTTCAAATATTCTTCTGAATTCCTAAGTATTCAAAATTCAATATTTTGTAGCAAAAATGCTAAAGTCGATTTAGAGGACAAAGTGGACGAAGATAACTAAATGCTATTCCACCTTGTCCACTAAGTCCACTTCGTCCGTCCATTTAAGTCCTTGTCCACTTGTCTATCCTTTACGTATTTTATAAATTATGCTATAATTCTTTCGACCCTTAACAAACGGAGATTTTATGAAAAATCGGCAATTTTACACGTGTTCCCAAACCATTCCTTCCTTCATTTTCTCCGTTGCCCACCCTCATATCCATCATCATTTCCATTCATAATTAAGTCCTTCTAACAGAAGGATTAATTGACTTTTCGTTAAAAACAGTTTATTATTTTTTTACCAATAGGTTTGAAGATGGATTTTACATTATTTTTTACAATTTTATTTTTACTTTTAGGGTTTTGTACCTACGCTGGCAGACAAGCTTCTAAAAATTTGACCGATCAGGAAGATTACTTTCTTGCAGGGAAAGGAATTACTTTTTTCCCCCTTATGATGACCCTTGTTGCTACTCAAGTTGGCGGCGGTCTCGTTTTAGGATCTGCCGAAGAAGCCTACCGTTTTGGATGGCCAGTTATTCTTTATCCATTAGGAGCCTCATTAGGTTTTCTATTCCTAGCTAGTGGAATTGGAAGACGGATGGCCCAATTTAACGTCTCCACAGTGGCTCAGCTTTTTGAAGTCGTATACAAGTCTGCAACACTCAAAAAAATGGCATCCCTGCTTTCAATCCTTTCCCTTTTCATGATTTTTGTAGCTCAAGTGATCGCTTCTAAAAAATTTATGTTAAGCCTTGGAATGGAAAACGACCTATTCTTTATCGGTTTTTGGGCTTTGGTTGTTCTTTACACTGTTGTAGGAGGACTCAAAGCGGTAGTGGCCATTGACATCATTCAAGCTCTCTTTTTCATAGTGGTATTTTTTGGATGCGCTTCCTTTGTGATAAGTTATTATCCAGTGAGCTTTCCACAAGTCATGGCTGCTCAAGGGAACTTTGACTTTGATGCCAGCAAATTGACAGGATGGCTTTTGATGCCACTTTTGTTCATGGTCATTGAGCAAGATATGGGACAACGGTGCTTCGCTGCCAAATCGGGAAAAGTAGTTTCCTACGCAGCCGCGGCTTCTGCGGTTACCACTCTTGCTGTTTGTGTGATACCCGTTTATTTGGGTGTCATGGGACGACTCTCAGGAATTGAAGCGGCACCTGGAGCAAGTATTTTGATGACCATCGTTCAGGCAGCGACTAATCCGATGGTTGCAGCCTTTGTGGGATGTGCAATCTTAGCTGCGATTATTTCAACAGCGGATTCGTTGATCAATGCCATCAGTTCAAACTTAGCACAAGACTTCGAACTCAAATTTCTGCAGAAAGAAAAAAATGTTTTTTCAGCTCAAGCAATGACAGCTGTTATAGCAGTAGGAGGACTGTTCGGTTCCTATTATTTCAGCAATGTCGTAGACATGTTGATATTAAGTTATGAACTGTCAGTTAGCTGTCTCTTTATACCTGTATTTGCAGCATTGTTTAGAAGGGAAGGAAATTTCAATTCGGCAGTTTTAGCCATTTTTGGCGGTGCAGCAGGATTTGTTTTGTTTCATGTTTACCCAATCCCATTTCCAAGAGAAATTGCAAGCATCTTATTTTCTCTAGCTGGTTTTATTTTGGGAGAAATGGTAGTAAGTTCTAAATCGATTGCTTTTGAGAAAACAAGAGTCTAAGAACTTTTCACCTTCAGTCTATATGGACATAGTGGACGAAGTGGACTTAGTGGACACAATGAACGAAATTGACTTGAAAATTAGCCTTTAGCTCTTGTCCACTTCGCCCACTGTGTCCACTAAGTCCACTGTGTCTATTTAGAAATTTATTCAGGAAATTTTTCAGGAGGTTTAAAGTGCTGCCAACCTTCCCCTTCCAAAGCTTTTAAGAAATCTAACAAATGATCTTTTTCCATTTTTGTTAGGCCGAGTGGTTTCATACGAGGATGTAGATTAGGATTTGGAACTCCTCCCTTATCATAATAATCGATCACAGCTTCCAACGTGCGAATACTTCCGTTATGCATGTAGGGATAAGATTTGGTGACCTCACGTAGAGTTGGAGTTTTAAAAGCCCCTTTGTCTTGATCCCTATGGGTCACATCGTACCTTCCAAGGTCAGGATGGGCTTCATCCATTCCAACACCAATGTTAAAAAAAGCTCCATCAGAAAATGAAGCACCGGAATGGCAGAACAAGCATCCAGAATGTTTATAAATCATCCATCCATGAATCTGCTCTTGGCTCATTGCAGTTTTATCTCCAGCCATATATCTATCGAATGGAGCATTTCCAGAGACTACAGTTCTTTCAAAGGTTGCAATTGCTTTTGCGATGTCATCAATAGAGCATTCTTCTGATCCAAACACTTCCTTGAACAGTTCTCGATAACCTTTAATTTTGTAGACCTTTTTCTCACATTCCATATGGGCTCTGTGGACGTCATCGATCAATGTCATCTCTTTTGGATTGCCCAAAGGACCCTTAGCCTGTTCTTCAAGCGATTTAGCTCTGCCATCCCAAAAAAGAAGCTTTTGATAGCCTGCATTGATCACTGTTGGGGAATGGCGTGTACCATTGCTGTCACGAATACCCACGGCAATTTCACGGTGGTCTGTGAAAGCTTTTGGAACAGCATGGCAGGAAGCGCAAGAGATAGTGCCATCGCTTGAGAGGCGAGTATCAAAATAAAGCAACTGTCCTAAATCGGCTTTCTTTTTACTGTAGGGATTGTCTTCTGGCCAAGGGATGGGTGGAAGGCCTAATGGAAGTTCAAATATATCCGGTTCTTGATCGGTATAGTCGTCAACATTGGCTGTCTTAAAATAGCTCCAACCAAAAAATCCAGCCAATGCAATGACCGCTGTTGCTCCGAAAATTTTCAATAGCGCACTATTGTTCATGTAACTCCCACTAACAAAACCCCCTTTTTATCTGTTATAAACTTTTTTTTAAAGTAACAACAATGACTTAAGAAACAAAGCTTCGGAAATGCTATCGTTTTGAAGCTTTAATATTTTGGTACTAATTGATATGTGCGTTTCTTATAAGGTCTTCGTAGCTTTCCCGTTTGCGGATAAGCTGTATTTTACCATTGTCGACTAAAATTTCTGCTGCTTTAGGTTGGCTGTTGTAATGGGAACTCATACAATAACCATAAGCACCTGTATTTGCAAAAACCAAGAGATCATTTACATCCAATGAAGAGGGCATCAATCTATCCTTTGCAAAAGTATCCGTGCTTTCACAAATTTGACCTACCAAATTGACTTTTGCGTCACAGGGTGCATGTAGATTTTCCCCCATCCAGATCTGGTGGAAAGCATCGTAGAGTGCCGGCCTCAATAAAGTGTGCATTCCTGCATCAAGGCCAATGAAAGTTTTTTGCGAACGTTTTATTGCCACAACCTGACTGATTAAAATCCCAGCATCACAAACAATATAACGACCAGGCTCATGAATAATTGTAGGCTCAGTCATGTTATACTGAACAAGTTTCTGCTTAAGTTTAGTAGCCACTTTTTTTGCTACAATATCCATATCAATTTCATGCTCTTCAGGTTTATAAGGAACACCTAAAGAACCGCCAAGATCGATTAACTCAAATTGGATTCCTAGCTTTTGTGATATAGGACCAGCAATATCCATGATCCTTTCTACGATAACTTCGAAATAGTCAGGATTCAAGATGTTAGATCCTGTCATCATATGAATGCCAAAACGTTTGACACCCATGTGTTTAGCTTTTTTGAATGCCTCTTCGATCTGATCTTCTGGAATTCCAAATTTAGCGTCTGGACCTGTAAAGACCAAACCCTTGATGCCACTATTTCCGAAGCCTGGATTCACTCTGAGACAAATAAATTCAGGAACCCCAATTTTTTTGAGAACATCAAGTTGGCTAATATCTTCTAGATTGATTTTGACTTTTGCATTCAGGGCAAATCGCAAATCATTTTCTGACGGGTAAACTGCAGAATACAAAATTTTTTCAGGTTTAATTCCAGTATCTAATGCGATCCGAATTTCTGGCACGCAAGAAGCATCGGCGCCTAATCCCTCTTGTCCGAGTAATCGCACAATAGAAGGATTATTGTTAGCTTTGATCGCATAGTAGAGTTGAAACTTGGGATAATGTTTTTTGTATGACTCAATAATTCTGCGGCAATTGGCAAGGATTCGATTTTTACTGTAAGCGTAAAGGGGAGAGCCAAAAGCTTTCACAAGGTCTCGAACATGGCATCCCTCAAAGTAGAGGACTCCATTCCGATTCTCAATTTCCGATATAGATTTCCAAAAAGATGTTTTCATAGCTCAAAAATCTATATGAAAACCTCCTTAAATGACAATGATTATACTTTATTGGATGCTTATGGATCGGAAGAGGAAGGATTCGAACCTTCGTCACCATTGCTGGTGAATCTGTTTTCGAGACAGACGCATTCGGCCACTCTGCCACTCTTCCAAGTGAGAGAATGAATAGGATGGCAAACGGAGCGTTAAAATTCAAGAAGGTTAGTTTTTAAAGATGAAAAAAGTCGCAAGGACAATAAAACCAAAGCCGATGATTTGGTTAATTTTTATGGGTTCATTTAGGTAGAAGTAGGAGAAGAAGCAAAAGACGATGAGAGTGATCACTTCTTGGATAGTTTTGAGTTCGACGACAGAGAATTGGTAGCTGCCGATTCGGTTTGCGGGAACTTGGAGGCAATATTCGAAGAAGGCAATGCCCCAGCTTATTAAGACAGCCATGATTAATGGCGCTGATCGATATTTTAAATGACCATACCAGGCGAAGGTCATAAAGATGTTCGAGAGGGTCAACATCAATATGGCTGTCATAAAAGGTTATCCTTAGAGGTTATCCTTTTTCAGGGAAGTAAACCAATCTAAAGCACGGGTCTTCATCTTGGAGCAAATCCATTTTCAAGCCCTCTTCTGGAGTCACCCAAGTAAAACCTTTATGTTCTTTGAAATTGATTTTCACAGCACCTGGATCATCATTTAAAGTTGTTCTGAACATATGATAAACAAAGTGGTCTTTTTCATTGTACTCGATGTAGACAGTGTCCAATTTTTCAATCGGCTGTTTTGAAATATCAAAACCAGTTTTCTCTTTAACTTCTCTAATTGCAGCTTGTAAGGGAGTTTCACCTTTTTCAACTTTTCCACCAGGAATTCCCCACTTATTGCCTTGCGATTTGTTGTTTTGCCTATGCATGAGCAAAATGTTATCGCCATTCACAATGTAAACTGCAGAGATTTCGACTCTAGGTTTGAATTGTGGTGTGGGCTCCATATAGATGACAGCAGAAAGTTGTGCTGAGAGAAATAGCAGGATATAGAAAAGTGTTTTCATAAATCGCTCGAAGTTAAATGGATCGAAAGAAATACATTAACTTAAAAGTGAATGAAATTCAACAAAATAGGGAGACTTGCATGGAACATACACAATTAAGTTTATATTCTGTTATAATTTTCATTTCAAAAAGGAGGCTGTATGGTAAGTGTTAATAAAACTGCAACGCATAAATTTGTTATTGTTTTAAATGAAAAATCTCCAGTTGGAAAGCTCCTAAGCGCTACAGGACAACTCGGAATGTCGCTTTATCATGATGCTACCGAAGAACAAAGACAGCAAATGAGTTTTACCCCTTTTATCAATCCTGAAAATAAAAATTTAATTTCAGTCTCTACCTGCTCATTTGTGGTGTTAAAAGGGACTGGAAGTCAGCTGATTAACCTGTATTCTTCAGCCAAATCGCAAAATATTTTGTGCGGAATATTTACAAGCACAATGTCATACAATGGGGTTGAAGAAGACCTTATAATAAAAACAGCATCTACACCCCTAGATCAGGTTGAGCCCTATGGAGTAGGCCTTTTTGGGGCTATTGAAACGCTAAATCTACTGACAAAGAAATTCTCGGTATTTAAATAAAATTTATTAGTAATTTTAATTAAAATTAACTAATTGATTAGTTATTTTAATTGTTATTTATTAATTCATCATCTATATTGTTTATTAATTAATAAACAATAGAATTAGATTGATGGAACCAATTGTAGTTGGTAGTAATAATTCTAATAAACAAAGTCTATTCTTAGACCAAAATGGACGTTTAAATCAAAGAGTTGTCACCTGTCTCAAAGTGATTGTTGGGGTTGCCGTCGTTGGAGTAGCAATCAGCGGATTTATTCTTTTAGAAAAGAAATCTCCAAAAATTGCTGTCGGTTTAGCTGGTGGGATGAGCATGGCTCTAGCTTCATTAAAATTGATTAACTATGCAACAAAGTTAGCGCCTAAAGACGAAAATAACGAAGCGGAAGAAGTTGAAAATGAAAAGAAGCGTGTCTTTGATTTGACATTTAAAGCTTATAAAAAAGATTCGAAAGGCTATCGACTAAAAAGCAGTCCCAATTATCACCATTACTACGAGATCTATGTTAAACCTTATCTTGGGAAAAAGGAAAATCTCGAGGATCAGGGTAAGCCAAAAAAGCCAGTTTCAAAATTTACAGAAGTCGAACGTCTTAAAATCGTAAAAAAGGCGAACGATTTCTTACCTAAAAATAGTGCAGTTCACGCACAGTTTGTAAAAGCTTTAGCTAAATCAGATTTAAATGGTCCAAAAAATTCCGAAAAGCTGAATGCAATTCTTAGTGAGCGATCAACATCTAAATCTGATCCAGCTGAACCTTCTTAAGATATTTTCTGGAAGCGGGAGACTACTTCACCATTCTCTAATTCGAGCTGTTCCAACCAAGATTTGAGAGGCGAAAGACAAGGCATGACAAAATGGACATAGTGGACGGACTAAGTGGACGAAATGGACACGGTAGACAAAGTGGACATAGTGGACGGACTAAGTGGACGAAGTGGACACAGTAGACAAAGTGGACATGAAGGTTTCATCACCTTGATAAAAACAATTTCTTTCTGCTGTGTCCACTTCGTCCACTGTGTCCACTTCGTCCACTGTGTCCACTTCGTCCACTTAGTCCGTCCACTATGTCCATTTCCTTCAGTTATGCACTAATGTAATATTACATCGATACAAAGGCGAAAAAGAAAAAGCTTATCTTACAACCAACAAGTTGTGGATAAAACAATTGTTAAAATTACAAACAAGAATAATGGGAGTTCAGAAGGAATTTGTCCCCTTTGATGGGAAACTTTAAGGGGGGCAAAGCCCCTCTTAAACGGAAGAGGTAGGATTCGAACCCACGGACGGGGGTTACCCGCCTTCTGTTTTCAAGACAGACGCATTCGGCCACTCTGCCACTCTTCCAGAAGAGGAGAGTTTAGGGGAGAGGATAGAATTGAGTCAAGCGGGAATTGATTAATCGTTAAAGTATTTGGTTAAGATTTTTTTGAGTGGGTCTGGAATAGGTTTTTTTGCTCTGGTTTTGGGGTCGATGCAGACGTGAACGGTTTTGACAGTACCTGCGAGGGTCTTATCTTCTTTATAGATTTCGTAGGCGATGACGAAGGAGGTGTTTGCAATGCTTTCGACGTAAAGTTGGACTTCGATTTTGTTACCGACTCGGAGGGAGTTTAGGTAATCTGCTTCGGAGTGGCGGATGACGAACATGTAGTTTTCATTTTTAATGACTTCTTCAAAGTGTATTCCATTGGATTCGAAGAAATCTTCCATGGCGTCGTGAGCAAATCGATATTGTCTGGGAAAATAAAGGATTCCGGCCATATCGATGTCGTGAATGCGGACAATGTTTTTAGCAATGAATTTCATATAAGTTCCGGTCTATAGCCGCAGGCTATCATAAAGAAATATTTTATAAAAGGATGAAGGACAAATGAAGGATGAAGGATGAAGGATGAAATTAGAGAAATGGACAAAAGATGAAATAATGCTTGACTAATTAAAATTGGTAAAATCTAATTTCAATAGACTTCATCCTTCATCCTTCATCCTTCATCCTTCATCCTTCATCCTTCATCCTTCATCCTTCATCCTT